>JAOAAI010000081.1 GCA_026418955.1 Candidatus Goldiibacteriota bacterium
TAAAAAAATTCATAATAAATTACCTTTAAATATTGAAAAAAATATAATTATCTTAAGACAAAAGACAGGTTTTGGAGCAAAAAGATTAAAATACTAAATTCTTCCCTTTCTTTATCAAATATAAATTACCTAAATATCAAATTTCTATTCGTGATGTTAAATCTGGCACTTTATTTTTCTTTTTCACTTATGAAAAGTGTGTGGCTTCTACTATTATGGCTTTAAAAATTGTTTTAAATCATCTTTCATTAAATAACATAACAATTAAGGTTGATAGTGGTATAAAAATACATCATAACAAAAACTTTAAAAAATTGAATATTTAAGCCCTATTGTTAAATATATCTCTCCTAACACCCCTAATGCTAACTCCGATTTTGAATCTTTTTATAGATTAGTTGAAGATGAGTTTTATTCTAAAGAAACCTTCTCCTCTAAACTTAACTTCTTAAATAAAGCTAAAACTTTTCAATTGCTCTTTAATTTTGCAAGAAAAAATTTTTACAAAGGTTTAAATCCTTTTCTGATATATTATCAAAATACAATTTATTTTGCGATATTGCTTTTATTCAACCTATTATCATTGATGGATTATATAGACATAATATATCTTCTGAGTATAATTATTTGTACCACTATGTCTCTGATCTTCCCGAAATTTTTTAAAAATATTTATACAATATTATTGATTTAAACTTTTTAAATCATATAGATTTTTAAATTGAAAAGTAAAAAAATAAGAAGAAAATAGTTTTTCTGGCTGGGCGGGGTGGACTCGAACCACCATAATGTCAGGACCAAAACCTGATGCCTTGCCAGTTTGGCGACCGCCCAAACAATTTAAAATATTATACCAGAATATCTTTGATTATGAAATATATATCTTTATTTTAAGATATCAAAATTTTTATAAATTTATTATTGTTTTTATTTAGGTAAGCCTGTTAATTGTAGTAAATTTAAAACCTTATATTTTTATTGGGCTCTTGTATCGTTTTTCTGTCTCATTTCGTAAAATTTTTCAAGGACTTTCTGTTCTATTTTTTTACGAATTTCATTATTTAATGGATGAGCTACATCTTTATACATACCATTTGCAAGTTTTCTACTTGGCATTACAACAAAAAATCCCTTTGAGCCTTCAATCACTTTTAGACCACGCACGATGAATGAATCATTGAAAGTAATTGCAGCATAAGCCTTTAATTTCTGCGACTTTTCATCTTTTCCATGAGTCGGATAAATCTTTACATTTGTAATTTCCATTGCTCACGCCTCCATTAATAGAATTTAAATTGAATGCACCATAAATATATAACAATTTTTAAAAATTCTTTTTACTTTTCTAAATAATCTTTTAGCATTACTTTTTGCCCCACATAGCAAAAAAATAGCCGAACCACTTCCACTTAATGAAATATTATTTTCATTATTTGTAATGGTTGACAATTTATCTCTTATTCTATTTAAAATTTTGTTCCTTTTTAAAACTGATTCTTGCAAATCATTATGTAAATATTTTTTTTTATTAATTTTATTACAGGTTGTCTTTTCTGTCAATACAAAATCTTTATCATACCATTTATATGCTAATGAAGTTTTTATTTTACATAATTTAGGAATTATTATTATATACCAGTTTATTTTTTTTCTTTTAAGAATAGATATTTTTTCGCCCTTTTTTGTAATACGTCCATATTTACACCTGATAAAAAATGGAACGTCGGAACCTATCTGTATTGCTATTTTCTCTAACTCTTTAAGAGATAATTTTAAATTCCACAATTTGTTCAAAGCTTTTAAAGTTGTTGCTGCATTACTTGAACCACCACCCAATCCAGAGCCGTCTGGTATGTATTTATAAAATTCAATAATTGCTCCTTTTTTTACATTATACTTATTTTGTAATAATTTGGCTGCTTTATATATCAAATTTTTAGTTGTTGGAATTTTCAATTTGTTTAATTTATCTTTTAATACAATTTCTTTATCATCAGAAACATTTATTTCTAATAAATCATAAAGTGATACAGGATCAATGATAGAATCTATATAATGATAACCATCTTTTTTATCTTTACCTGTTATGAAAAGTGTTAGATTGATCTTAGCTGGAGATAAAAATATCATTTTTTTATAGATTTTAATTTTTCTTCCAGAATTATGCGTCTATCAGTATCTGCATTTTCAAGCGCTTTTTTGAAATATTCTGCAGCTTTTTCTGGTTCATTATTTTTTGTATATGCATCTCCAATATGTTCGTATATGACCGAATCACCCTTGCCATATTTTTTTTCAACTTCTTCTATCGCTCTTAATAATTCTTTCAACGCTTCTCTATACATACCTTTTTTATAATAAACCCATCCTAAACTATCAATAAAATAACCATTATTTTTATCATACTGCAAAGCCTTTTTTATTAATTCCTGTGCCTCATCAAGTTTTTCACCTCGTTCAGCATAAGTATATCCAATATAATTATATGCCTCTGCATTTTTAGGATTTATCTCAATAACTTTTTTAAAAGCATTAATTGCATTATCATAATCCTTTAATTTATCATAAATAATCCCTAAGTTGAAAAAAATTTTTTCAGAATTTGTGAATTTCTCTGATGCCTGTAAATAAATATCTTTTGCTTTTGTATAATTCTTTGCATCTGTATATGCTGCTGCAAGTAAAATATAAAATTCTTCCTTGTCTTTATTTTTTTCTAACGCACTCTTAAAAAGTTCTATTGCTTTATCAAGTTGACCAATCTCTCCATATATATATCCTATATGATAATATCCATTAATAAATTCATCATCTTCCTTGATAAGATCCATAAAAATATCAAGTGCTTTATCATATTGTTTAAGTTCTTCATAAGCGACACCTATATAATATCTATTTAAAGTATTTTTCTTAACTTTATCTACTTTTAAAAATTGTTCCAATGCATCTTTATAATTCTTTGTTTTTAAATAAAGTAATCCAAGAGAATATATATAATCAAGATTATTTTTATCTTTCTTTATCAATTCTTTATAAATCTCTATTGATTTGTAATAATCCTGCTGTCTGTAATATAAATCTGCTATAGATTTTATTATATTTATATCATCAGGTTTAATTTTTAACATATCTTGATATACATTCACGGCCTTTTCAATATCACCTTTTATTTCATACAACTGAGCAAGTGCCTCGTAAGCTCTAAAATATAATTGATTAGCTCTTATAGAAGATAAAAAATATTTTTCAGCCATTTCATAATCATCTTTATTACTGTAAATAAGACCAATATTATAATATGCAGCTGAAGCATCTGATGATAGAGAAATATTTTTCAAAAAAAATGATTCTGCTTCATCCTTATTGTTATTTTTATAAGCAATTATTCCAAGATAAAAATAGGCATCCGCACAGAGAGGATCTATTTCTATTACCCGCTCAAAAATATTTTTTGCTTCCTCATATTTTTCATTTTCCATTCTCAATCGCGCTGCCATTAGTAATATGTCTATATTATATGGATCCTCTTTTAAACCTTTTTCTATCATTTTTATTGCTTCTTCATTATCACCTTTTAATCCATATAAATATGACATCTCTTTATATATTGAACCTGGCGAATATGAATATTTTGCACTTAAATTATAATATTCAAGAGCTCGATCTATTTCGTTTTGTAATTCATTCAAATAACCAAGAGAGTAATAATAAAATGATATTGCTTCCTGAAATGGATTTTTAATAATCTCAGGTCTGTTTACTGTCTTTAATGTTGTACAACTATTAATAAAGAGAAAAACAATTAAAATATATAATTTTTTATTAACCATAGCAGAATCTCACTTTATAAATTTTCAAATCTTTTATCTCTAGCTATCAGTCTTTTGTTCAATATTTTTAAAAGTTACATTAATATTTTTACAGTAATTCTTGGATCTGATTTAAGTATCTCATTAAAAAGATTTTTGTTATTATAACTAGTTTTGAATCTACCTCTGTTTTGCCTGTTGCTGTTCTTGAGCCTGAATCAATCAATAACATCTCTACTACCAATTTACAGTAACCTAATTTTACAATTACAATTTCACAGCCTTACAGCCTTTCTTTTTTTGTAATTATAATAATTCCTTCTAAAACAATATATAAAACCTAACCTGGAATTCTTTCAACAAATAATATTGAATCTTTTTTAAAACAATACAAATTCCTCATTATAAAGTTTTCTAAAAAAGGAAAAAATTCTTATCTTTTCGTATTCATTCTATTTTAAAATAAATCTCCTGTATTTTGTTTAGTTAGTATTATAGCATATTATCAATATATTTAATAGATATCTAATAGTTTAATTTTACGCATAAAACATATTTACAAAATATCTTATTAAACAAATTTAACTAGGTATTTTTTAAATAATTTCAAATTAAATTTGTATTTCAAATCCTTCTCTTACTGCAATGGTTGAAGGAAATTTATTTTGTGCTGCAAGCTGTATTTGATCTATATCACTATCGGTATGCTCAGGAGCATGATGAACAAGATGCAAATCTTTAACTCCAGCAAGCAGCGCTATCTTAATACCTTCTTCATAAGTTGAATGTCCCCAACCTATATATTTTGGATATTCTTCTGGTGTAAATTGGGCATCATACATCAATACAGTTGCATTTTTTGCAAGTTTTATAAGATTGGCATCCGGAACTGAAAAATGCTCATAATCGGTAGATACAACAAAAGAAGAATTACCGCTTTCAATTCTTAATGCAAGATTTCCACCTGGATGATTTATTCTTATATAATTAACTTTAAAAGGTCCTATCTTTATTTCATCATTACCTTGCAACTCATTGAAAATGAGTTTGGCTGGCATACCACTTAATTCAACAGGAAAATTGATAAATTGCTGTTGTTTTTTAAGAACATCCATAACTGTCATATTATATTTTGTTTCACCATAAATATTTATTTCATTTGATTTTATATAAGCAGGCACAAAAAATGGAAAACC
>JAOAAI010000091.1 GCA_026418955.1 Candidatus Goldiibacteriota bacterium
AACAGCAGTAATCGTATTTTCAATTATATTGATTCTTTTTTTAACAAAAAGATTAATAATAGATGAATTAAAAAATATAAAATCTACATCAAAAATAGAAATTCAGACATCAAAGTCAGAAATAGATTTTAAGTCAAAACAAAAACAAAAGATAAGTTGGAAAGAAGCAAACAAATATATTGGTGAATACATTGAAACAGATGGGGTGATAGTATCATCATATAATAATGGAAAAGTTTGTTTTTTGAATTTTCATAAGGATTATAAAAAATATTTAACTCTAGTAATTTTTGCTTCTGATTTTAAAAAATTTCCGGACAAACCTGAAAAATATTATCTAGGGAAAAATGTAAAGGTTGAAGGAAGAGTAAAAGAATACCAAGGAAGACCTGAAATAATTATAAAAACTGCGGATCAAATAAAAATTTTAAATTAAAATTTTATTTGTAGTATATAATAATTATAAATATTTATATTTAAATAAAAATGATGGAAATTTTTAAAAAAATAAAAAATAATATAATAAAGATTTTAATAAAACTTGATAATGGTTTTGTATGTGATACCTGCAGGTTTAATCACCCCAATACCTGTTCAAATCCACAGCGACCAAATGCAAAGGATTGTGAAGATTATGAGCATAAATAAAAAAGGAGGACATCATGCCGACTTATGTTTATAAATGTGATAATTGCGGAGAATTTGAAGTTTGGCAATCAATAAATGATGATACATATAAAATCTGTCCCAAATGCAATGGAAATAAAGTAAAGAGATTGGTCACAAATACAGCTGGTATCATCATGAAAGCCAAAGAACAGAAAAGTTCTACAGATAATATTCCACTTCAATGCGAAGGGTGTGGAAAGATAAATGAATGTGATATAAAAAATGTTCGTTAAAAATATTTGTTGGAAATATTCGTCAGGAATGTAAATATGGTAATTATTTTTAGATGAAAATTTTTTTAAACTATTGGAGAAACAATGAAGATCACAGCGATAATTCTTGCGGCTGGAAAAGGCACAAGAATGAAATCAAGCATAGCAAAGGTTTTGCATAAAATAGCCGGAAAAGAAATGCTATCATATGTTATTGATTCTGTTTTAAGAGCAGATATAAATGATATCATAATAGTTTGTGGAAATAATTTTAATGAAGTTAGTAATTTTATAAGAAAAAATTATAAAAAAAATATTATGATTATTAGGCAGAAGTCATTACTTGGCACAGGTCATGCAATTGCAACTGTTATTAAAACAGGAGTAAATTTAAAATCTGGTATTTTAATATTAAATGGCGATGTACCATTGATAAAACCTGAAACTTTAAGAAAAATGATAAATATATTTACAAAAAATAATTGTGATGGTATAATAGCTGTCTCAAAAGTAAAAAATCCCAGTGGATATGGCAGGGTTAAAACAGATATTTATGGTAATATTGTAAAAATTATTGAAGAGAAAGATGCTAATTTATCAGAGAAAAAAATAGATATAATAAATGGTGGTTTATATCTATTTAAGAAGAAAGTTTTATTAGAAAATATATTTAAAATTAAAAAAAATGTTATAAAAAAAGAATATTATTTAACAGATATTGCTGAAATAATATCAAAAAAAGGTGGTATTTTAATCCCACATCTGGTGGATGAAGCAGAAATAAAAGGAATAAATGATAGAATTCAGTTAGCAGAGGTGGAGACAATTTATAATAAAAAAAACCTTGAAAAACTTGCAAAAAATGGTATAACAATAAAGGATTTTAATACAGTATTTATAGAAGATAATGTTATAATAGGTAAAGATACAATTATTGAGCCTTTTACGGTTATAAAGGGGCCTACAAAAATAGGTCCTTTTTGTAATATCGGACCTTTTACTCATATCAGGCCAAATACAATCATAGGCAAAAATTGTAAAATAGGTAATTTTGTTGAGATAAAAAAGTCAAAGATAGGAGATAAT
>JAOAAI010000148.1 GCA_026418955.1 Candidatus Goldiibacteriota bacterium
AACTATTGCATTTAAATTAAATTCTTTGCCAATATCAGGCAAAGCAATATTAACAGATGACCCCATAAATGTTGCCATGAATGAAGCAAAAAAAGCAAATACCAATATTATATATCTCTCTTCCTTGCTGTAAGTAATCTCATGTTTCATTTTACCCACAATATTTTATAATTTCTGTTTCATGGTTTATGATTTAGGATAATAAATTTAAAATCATAAATTGTAGATATTAAATTGTCTTATTTCCTGCTTCCCTGCCATGATTCTCTTCTGCCAAATTCTTTTATCAATAATTCGTTTATTTTATTTTTATATTTTATGCTACAATATTCAGGTGCAATTAACATATCCTGTGGCGCTTCTGCAGTAAAACGCATTATAACAATATCTGGTGGTAGAATTTCTATAACATCGGTTAAATTATCAATATATTCTTCCAAATTCAATAACTTGAATGGTCTTTCTTTGTATTCCATAGCAAGCGGTGTTTTATCAACTATATAAAGCGGATGTATTTTAACCCCAAAAGGATGTAAAGTTGAAACTAGTTTTGCAGTTTTATGAAAATCATGTTTATCTTCTCCAGGTAAACCAATAATTATATGAATAACGGTTTTAATTCTTGTCTTTTTTACTTTTCCAAACATTTCCACAAACTGCAAAACAGTATGCCCCCTATTTATTCTATTTAAAGTATTTTCATTTGCGCTCTGTAAACCCAGTTCAATCCACACATCAATATTTTTATCTATATAAGAATCAATAAGCATAAGTTTTTCGTCATCAATGCAATCCGTTCTTGTGCCGATTGATATACCTACAATTTCACTGTAATTTAAAACCTCATCATAATATTTTTTTAATTCATCAAATGGCTTATTGGTATTTGAATAGGACTGAAAATAGGCAATGAATTTTGTATCATTTCCATATCTTTTTTTACCATAACTTATGCCATTTTCTATTTGTGTTTTTAATGGTAAAAAAATATCATTATATGGTGGTTTTGAACCATCATAACAATAAGAACACCTACCATGAGGGCAGGTGAAAGGAAGTGATAAGGTTATCTTCTGAACTCTTGTTTTATATTTTTGTCTGAAATAATCATTTAAAGAGTAATAATATTTCATTCTTTTTATATTTACTCAGTGCTCATCTTATCCATAATTTCCTGTGGTATATCAAAATTGGCATAAACATTTTGCACATCATCATGTTCTTCAAGAGCATCCATCAGTTTTAACATTTGTTCTGCTTGAGCACCTTCCAATTTTACATAACTTTTTGGAATCATTGTTATTTCTGCTGTAATATATTTAACCGATTTATCATCTAATGCCTTTTTCACCTTTTCAAAATCCTGTGGTTGTGTTATTACTTCATAACCAGTTTCTTCGTTAATTATATCCTGAGCTCCTGCCTCAAGCGCAATTTCCATTAACTCTTCCTCACCAATTGTTTCTTTTGGCACCAGAATATAACCCTTTTGTTCAAATTGCCAAGCAGTTGAACCAACAGCAGCCATAGAACCACCCATTTTAGAAAGTATAGTCCTTATCTCTGCTGCAGATCTGTTTTTATTATCTGTTGTTACTTTTATCAATAAAGCAACTCCACCAGGGCCATAACCTTCGTATGTAATTTCTTCGTAATTAACACCAGGTAATTCACCTGTGCCTTTCTGAATAGCCTTTTTAATATTATCAGCCGGCATATTTACTGCTTTAGCTTTTTCAAGAACAGTTCTTAATCTAGGATTATTTGCTGGATCTCCACCACCTAGTTTTGCAGCGACAATAATCTCCCTAATATACTTTGTAAAAGTTTGTCCCTTTTTAGCATCTGCTGCTGCTTTTTTTCTCTTTATCGTAGCCCACCTTGAATGACCTGACATTCTTTCCTCCAAAGAGAATAAAAATTTTCTTTATCTTTTTAAAAATTTCATTTTTCTACGATGTTTTTTTCTTTTATGTGTTTTCATTTTCCAGCGATGTCTCTTCTTTCCACAACCCATTATTTCACCTCCTTTTTATGGTTTTATCTGTTCTGCTTCTACTTTAAAACATATTGCTTCAGCCTCTGCTATTAATTCATCTGTTTTTTCTTTTATCACTTTACCTTTTATTATAAAAACGCGTCCTTTTTGCTTTTCAATATATGCTTTTGCAATTATTTCTTCTCCAACTTTTAAAGGTTTTCTCAATTTTATTTTAAGTTCTGCGGTTACAACAGGTATTTTAAATTTCTGCCATGGTAAATTTACCATAACTTCATCTAAAAGTAAAGATATCATACCACCATGTACAAAATCTTTATAACCTTGAAGTTCCTTTGGAAAAACATACCGTGTTTCAATCATATTATTGTTTATTGTGAATTTCAAATGCATGCCTATTGGATTTTTTTCACCACAGGCAAAGCAATATCTATCATCTATCCATTGTGTCATAGATTAATATTATTCTCCTTGTTTAAAAATACTTTTTCAAGATTAATATCAAAAGGCGCTCTGATAATTCCATGATCGGTGATTATTGCACTTATATATTTTGCAGGAGTTATATCAAAAGCAGGATGCAGTGCTTTTGTCTTTTTTGTTGTTATTTCTTTTCCAGCTATCATCTTTACCTCTTTCTCATCGCGTTCTTCTATAGGTATATCATCTCCTTTTTTTAATGAAAAATCTATTGTAGAAGCAGGCGCAGCTACATAAAAAGGTACTTTATGAGTGTATGCAAGAACTGCAAGTGTGTATGTTCCTATTTTATTTGCCACATCACCGTTGGCTGTTATTCTATCTGCTCCAACAATCACAACATCTATCATACCCTTATACATAAAATAACCTGCCATATTATCTGTTATGAGATAATGTGGAATGCCAAGTTCCGATAATTCCCAAGCTGTTAATCTTGCTCCTTGCAAATATGGTCTTGTTTCATCAACAAATACGGTTATTTTCTTTTTTCTTTCAAATGCTGCTCTTATAACACCTATTGCAGTACCATAACCTGATGTGGCTAGTGCGCCTGCATTACAATGTGTTAAAATTCTATCATTATCTCTAATCAATTCAGCTCCAAAAAAACCAATTGCCTTATTACTTTCATAATCATCTCTATAAATTTTATTTGCCTCTGAAATTAAAAGTTCTTTTAAACTATTTATACGCCGTTCTTTATTCCTTTCCATTACTGTCATAATTCTGTTCAATGCCCATTTTAAATTAACAGCTGTTGGACGGGTTTTTAATAAAACGTCTGAAATATGCTGAACTTTATTATACAAAGATGTATAATTACTGAAATTGCTGTTTTTCAGTTCCATTGCTATTGCAAAAGCAGCAACAATTCCAATAAGCGGCGCTCCACGTAATTTCATCTCTTTTATTACTTTTTCAACATCCCTATATGTTTTGCAGATTATATATTTCTTTTCTTTTGGAAGAAGAGTCTGATCAAGAACTTTCAAAACACCGTTTTTCCATTCTATTGGACTTATATCCTTCATAATACCTCCTGTAAATTAAATAGTGTTTTTTAATCTTTTAACAAAGATGTCTACAATTTCCTAATAAATAATACATTAAATTCTTTTTATTACTTCTTTCATCAGTTTTGTTAATTTTGGTTCTGCATCCTGAGCATTTTTTATTATTTTGTTTATATCAGCTGGTTCAAGATTATCAGGATCACACATATCCGTGATAACTGAAATCCCTAAAATCTTTAATCCGCAATGAACTCCTACAATTACTTCTGGAACAGTTGACATACCAACCATATCAGCAAATTGTCTCATCATTCTATACTCAGCCCTGGTTTCAAGATTAGGTCCTGTGACTCCGATATAAACACCTTTTGCAATAGGTATGTTTAAATCTTTTGCTGCTTCTTCTGCTATTTTTATTAGTTCTTTAGAATATGGTTCTATCATATCTGGCCAGCGCGGCCCTAAATCATCATCATTTGGTCCTATCAGTGGATTATCTCCCATAAAATTAATATGGTCTTCTATAATAACAAGTTGCCCTGCTTTATATGATAGATTCATTCCACCGGCTGCATTTGAAATAAGAAGATATTTTATACCTAGTTCTTTCATAACACGCACTGGAAATGTTATCTGTTGCATTGTATATCCCTCATATCTATGAAATCTGCCAGACATGGCAACAACCTTTTTACCAGCCATCTCTCCCAAAATGAGAACGCCTGTATGTGTTTCAACGGTTGAAAGTGGAAAATATGGAATATTTTTATAAGGTATCTCTTTTTTCACGTTTATCTCCTTTGCTAAAGCACCTAAACCTGTTCCAAGAATAATACCCACCGTTGGTGTAAAATCAGGCAGCTGCTTTTTTATTTTTTTTGCTGATTCTTTTATCATCTGTTTTAAACTTTTTACTGTTTTTTTCTGTTTTTTCATGAAATAACCTCCTGTATTTTTACTAACCAAATTCCATGCAATTAATCATCTATAAATAAAAAAGAAACTAAGACGATTCATAATTAATCATTTAAATGTATCAAATCTGCAAATACAATGTCCCATGGAATTTTTATATTTTAATAAAATTACCTTAATCTCCACGCTATAAATATTATATTTATTTTACTTTTATCATACCTTATGCATAAACTTCTTTTAAAGAACATCTTTATTGATATTCTTTATCTCAATCAATTTTAATCTTGATTTTATTCTTTTTATAATTAAACTTTTTGTATGTAGAATTACAGTTAAAAAACAAATAAATTTGTTTTATTTTTAAGCGCGCATTTATTTTTACTTTCAACATATCACCGATGATTTCCTTTATACAATTTTTTAGAATTAGGAACAACTCTATTTTTAATATAATATTCTCGTTCTTATTATCAAAAAACATTTCAAAATATCTTTGTTAATAATAAAATTATTGTATTTTTCAATATCTCAACTATGAAAATTGCCACAACAGGGCTGAAATCAAATCCGTGATAAACAAGCGGTATAAATCTTCTTATAAAATTTAAAAATGGATCTGTCAACAAAGAAACAAAAGCAAAAAATGAACTATAAGCATATAAAACTTCTGATTTTATCCAGGACATTAAAGCTCTTATAATTATCAAAAAAATATAAATATTTGCAATTGTTTGGATTAAATTAACAACTATCATCATCTGCCCAGTTCTTTTGCCCTTTTATACGCTGCAGATATACCCTTTTTAATAATCTCTTTTAATCTATTTTTTTCAAAGATCTCTAAGGCAGCTTCTGTTGTACCACCTTTTGATGTGACTCTTTGACGCAAAATAGATGGCTCTTCGCCTGTTGTTAAAAGTAATTTACCTGTCCCAGTAAGTGTCTGAGCTGCAAGCATCTTTGCCTTTGTTTCATTAAATCCAAAAGCTTTTGCTTGTTCAATCATTGCTTCTATTATATAAAAAAAGTAAGCAGGGCCACTGCCACTTAAAGAAGTAATTACATCAATATCATGCTCTTTAACACAAAAATATATTTTACAGAATGATTTAATAATTTTTTCTGCTATTTTTTTTTGTTTTGTACTTACTTCTTTTGAAAAAGAATATCCACATGCACCTTCGCCGACTAAAACCGGCGTATTTGGCATAACTCTAATAACAGGAATTTTTTTTCTTAACAATTTTTGTATTTTTCTGATTGACACTCCTGCTGCAATTGAAATTAACATTTGATTTTTTATTACCTGCCTGATTTCGTTTAAAACATCAGAAATTTGCTGAGGCTTGATAGATAAAAAAATAGCGTCAGAATTTTTTACAAGCTCAGAATTTGATCCATATTTTTTGATTTTCAGATTTTTACATATATTTTTGAAATTTTTATCTATATCAAATCCACCAATGATAAAATTATTATTAGATGAATTCTTTAAACTTTTTATAATCGCCTTTGCCATGTTACCTACGCCAATGAATCCAATTTTAATCATTATACACCTCGTTTTCCAAAGATACCTGTTCCTATTCTTATCATATTTGAACCTTCCTGTAATGCAATTAGATAATCATTGGTCATTCCCATTGAAAGTATTTCAAAAACAGGATTTTCATATCTTTTTTTTATTTCATCAAAAATATCTTTTGCTTTTTTAAAATAAGGTCTTGTTTCTTCTGGGTTATCAAAATACGGCGCCATTGTCATTATACCTTTTATTCTTATATTTTTAAGTTTACTAATTGCTTCATATTCTTTGAATATGTTTTTTACTTTAATCCCAAATTTTGTTTCTTCTTCTGAAGTTTTCAACTCAAGTAAAATATCCTGAATAATATTCATCTTTTCAGCATAATTTGAAATTTTTTCAGCAAGTTTAAAGCTATCAACAGATTGTATTAAATCAACCTTACCTACTATTTTATTTACTTTATTTGTTTGTAGATGTCCAATAAAATGAAATTTTAAATTTTTATATTTGTTTTTTAATATTTCAATTTTAGGTAACATCTCCTGAACTTTATTTTCTCCTAAATCTATAATTCCACATTTTATTGCTTTTTCTATATTTTCCAAAGATACAGTTTTTGTTACTGCGATAATCTTTATATCAAATCCAAATGATAAAATATTTGAACGTATTTTTTCTATATTATTTTTTACGATATCAAAATTATCCATTAAACCTTCTGAAATATAGTATTTTTTAATTCTTTTATATTATAGGTAAATTAATTTTGAATTCAATTATAAAATAAAGTTATTTAATTTTAAGTTTCGTAATGTAAAAAAGTATTTTTTAAAACGAAATTTCATCAAATTATTACTACTCAGGAAATAGTAAAACATTTGGTTTAACATCATAGCATATTTATTTTATTGCATTATAGATTATTTAACTTGTACAATAATTTTTATTATTCTGCCCTTATCTTGCTTATTATGATCTTTACAGGATAATTATCGTATCTAATGCTTATTATCTTATCAAAATACAAGATTGCTCTGTCTCCTATTTTTATATCATCTTTTTTCCCAATTTTATTTGTGATGAAATTGGTATCTTCATCATAAGAAACAATATATTCTTTACCATCAACTATTATTATCAAAAATGGCTCTGTCTGTTTTACAAAACCTTCTAGTTGAAATGAAAACTTTGTTTGATTTTCTAAAGTTTTACTATCATCAAGAAAAAGATTGTATTCATCTTTATCTTTATAAATATAAATTGAATTTGCAAGTATTGTATTTTTATTATGTGGACCTTTTATAACTAGATAATTTTTCTCTTTTATATCAGAAAAATCCCCTGGCTTTCTCAATAAAATCAATGTAGCATCATTAATAAAAAACTCAATTTTACTGGATATTTTTCTTAAAACATACTTATTTCCTTCAAAGGATTCAATAGCCCCTATTTGCAAATA
Source organism: Candidatus Goldiibacteriota bacterium (assembly GCA_026418955.1). Classification (GTDB taxonomy): domain Bacteria; phylum Oederibacteriota; class PGYV01; order PGYV01; family DSYL01; genus DSYL01. The sequence continues at coordinate 7,401 of JAOAAI010000148.1, forward strand.
TAACTTCTTTTTTGTTTGAATGTTTATAGTATTCCCAAGTTGATTTATTTCTTGAGTAAATAAAATTGACGTTAAGTTTACAATTATTAATAAAATTAATATCTTTTTCAATTTAAATACCTCCATATAAATAAATGATATAACAATTGAATTTTTATCATTGTTTACATTTTTAATTTATCAGATTCTGAAAACATGCCAATAAATACAAAGGCAGAAATAATATCAGATAGCAAATTCATAAGTCCAACAATAAAAACAAAAGTGAAATCAATAGTAGAAGAAAAAAATAAATTCAAAACAATAGGGACTGTCTTGAAAATTACTAAAAAACACATTAAAAAAAATGACTTTGAAAGAAAATTTCCTGAGATATAATTAAAAAAGTTAAATATTAAAAAAGAAAAAAGTAAATAAATAAAAAGATTTATAAAACCAATTTTCAATAAAATAATGATAAATGTAGAATGTTTATAAAAAGCTTCAAACTTTTCAATAAAAAAAAAGTGAATTAAAGCTTGAACAAAAGAAATAATAGCAGCACAGCTTATACCAGTTTTTAATATTGTAAAAAAACTATTCATTTTTTTCTCTTTTTAAATTTTTTTCCGCATCTGGTTGTCTAATATAAACTGGAATAAAATTATTTGTTTCCTGCTTATTTTTTTCAATTATATCGTTAAAAATTTTTATATCAATGTGAGATGGAGTTATTACCATGTTATTTTTAAATTGTTTTAAAACAAACTCTTTAACATATAAATCATTCTCAAGAAAAATTATCACATCATTTTTTTTTATTTTCTTGATTAATTTCCTTGTATCTAACAATTCATAATTTATTTTATCTTTATTATTATATCTAGCAAAATAAAATTCCTGTCTTCCAGCATCCATTAAAACAACTTTTTCACAATCAGTTCTGGAGTTCTCTGCCAGTATATCAGGCACCGGTATACCATAAAACTTTTTATTTAAAACTTGGCTTAATGCTTTCATGACAGCGACACCTACCCTAATACCAGTAAAAGAACCAGGTCCTAAAGTTGCTCCAAATAAGTTGATATCTTTTATGTCTACTCCACCTTCCTTGATCGTTTTATCAATCAAAGGTATAATTATTTTATTATATGTTTTTTCTGCTATTTTATATTCTTCATATAAACACTGTTTATCTTTAAATAATCCAATTCCTATTTCTTTTCCTGATGTATCCACAAGTAATTTAATCATTTTAATCCCTTCTATTAAAATTATTGTTTAACATTTATAATATTTGTAAAAAATATATTTATCTCTTGTATATTTTAATTTCCCTTTGTTTTTCTGAAATATAATCAATTTTTATAATCCAATTAAAATCGTTATAAATTTCCTCAAGTTTATCTGCCCATTCTATAACGATTAAATCAGCAATTGCCATAAATTCTCTATACCCAATATTTTCAAGCTCTTTATAATCCTTTATTCTATAAAGATCAAAATGATATATGATTTTTTTACCATTATAAATTCTAAGTAAAACAAAAGTCGGACTCACTATTTCATTATTCGATATACCACAACTCTTACCAATTCCTTTTATAAAACACGTTTTTCCAGCACCCAGCTGTCCAATAAGAGCAATCACATCTCCTTTTTTAAATTCTTTTGCGAGATTTTGTGCTATTTTTTTTGTATTCTCTGGAGATGACGAAATATACTTTTTATATAAATTATAATTTTTTTTAATTTTCATACAAAATGATTCCAAATTTTTTTTATTTCAGGTTTTATTTTCTTTCCATTTTTATTTAAAATTATTCCTTTTTTATTGATAATCTTACCAATTTCAAAAACATTTAAACCACTTTTTTCAATATAGTCAAGAAATTTTTTCTTGTTTTTTGAAGAAACAGTAAATAATAATTCATAATCTTCTCCACCATATAAAGCATAATCTATAGGATTTTTTTTGTATTGTTCTGCTATATTTATAGTAGAAAAAGATATAGGGATTCTATCCATCCAGATTTCAGCCCCGCATTTATTTTCATAAGTAATATTCATTAAATCATTTACTAATCCATCAGAAATATCAATACAACAATTTACCAGTTTGCTTTCTGATAGGACTCTTGATTCTACATATTTAGGCGTAGGTACAAGATGTTTTTTAATAGGAAAATATTCATAAGATTTTAAATTTTTTCTCCCCTTTTTTAGTAAAACATCAAGCCCAGCAGCTGAATCACCAAGAAAACCTGTCACATAAATACTATCTCCAGGTTTTGCTCCAGTTCTATATAAGATATTTTGTTTTTTAACAAATCCAATTAAAACAATAGATATGAAAAGAGTATTAGAACCAACTGTATCACCCCCTATTATATCAATGCCATAATTTTTTGAATACGAAATCAAACCATTGTAAATCCTGTTTATAAATTTCTGTTTTTCTTTTTTATTAAATCCTATTGATACAAGGCAATGCGCCGGAACACCGCCCATAGCACAGATATCAGAAATATTAACAGCAACAGCTTTTGCTCCTATTTCTTCTGGAAAAAAATATCTCCTATCAAAATGATTTTTTTCACAAAGAGCGTCTGTTGTTATTAAAAAATATCTATCAGAAATACTTTTTATCACAGCACAATCATCACCAATTGATTTTATTATGTTATTATTTAAAATAGGAGAGTTTTGTTTTATAAATGAAATAAATTGCTGTTCTCTCATTTTTGATTAATTTGCTGTGGTAATATTTGAAGTCGCATCCTGGCATATTCAGATACAATTTCAGGAAATTCATCAACAACTTTTTTATAAATAAGTATTGCTTCTTTATACTTCCCCTCGGATTCAAATATTTTTCCTTTGTTTGTCAATGCTTCCGCACTTAAAAAACCTTTATCATATTTTTTAACAATCAAATCATAATATTTAATTGCATTATTATAATCCTTTTTATTTTTATACGCTTCAGCAATTCCAAAATATGCTTCTGCCGCCCAGTCCGAATCAGGAAAACTTTTTATAACATTTTCATATATTTTTATGGCGTCTGTAGTGTTTAATATATTATTATAACAATCACCAAGTTCTAAAAGTAACCATGCATACATATCATTATTTATTGTTTTATATTCTTCAACCAATTTTGAATACATATCAATAGCCTCTATGTATTTTTCTGCATCTTTATATGTTTTTGCTAAATTTAAACGAATCTGTTTTATCTGTTCAGAAAATTTTTCATTATTTGCAAGTCTTTTTAAAAGATTTTGATAAATTTTAATTGAAGTATCATATCTTTTATAAATAGAATTTTTTTCCGCTGATTCAATCTCGCGCTTTATTACCTTATCCATATTTCCCCAACCGGTATAATAATCAATCGCTTTATAAATAAAAATTAAAATTGCAACTATTAAAATAAAAAATATTATTTTTTTACTACCTGTATTTTCTTTCTGCTCAATCTCAGACATTGGCTCTGATTTATTTTCATTTTGTATAATTGACTCATTGTCTTTTTTTATTCTTTTCTTATTCATTCTTACACACCCCCAAAAAAAATAAAAAATTATTAATAAGTACTTACTTTCTTTTCAGCATAAAACTTATCACCAGATTTTGTCACAGCTTCTATTTTAGCAATATATTCACCTTGAGGGATGGAAGCATTCAAAGGAATAGGAAAAATATAAAACCATATTTTCTTTTCCTTATGATATTTCAGTGTTACTTTCGGAGATCCAAAGACATCAATCCAACCATATACATTTTCAACATCATCGGTTGTTTTTACAGTCACAGTTACATAAATACCAGGCTTTATTCCTTTATCAGGTTTTATAGAGAATTCAATTATTTTATTTTCCTTTACTGTTGGGACCGAAACACAGCTAGTAAAAATAATCATAAAAAGCAAAAAAAAATGTTTATACTTCAACTTCTTCCCCTGGTTTTAATTCTTCGGTCAACTTTAATTTAGCAGCAATATCACCGGACGCTCCTTCTGTATTACTTATCAATTCCAATCCAATATAAGCTGGAGTGAAAAACAATATTATGATCAACATGTTTAATTTAAGATTGGAAAGCAATCCCTCATATGTAAATAATTGATATTGTTTATTTAGCCATAATATCAAAAAAACACTTACAAGAAAAATAAATGCGAAAATCAAAACCACCAATTTTGCATTTTTAGCCCTGTATGCATTTGTATCAAGATCTAATTGTAAATTATCTAATTCTTCTTTTTGTTCCATTGTTAATGGTTGGTTTATCAATTCTTCTATTTTGGATTTTATTTTTGCATTCTCAATAAATAATAAAACTATCCATCCCCACATAATAATAAAAAGCAATATAAGAAGAATCAACAATATAGGAACAATCATGATAAACCTCCTTATTTATTTCTTAATTTTTTTATAGCAACTGGTATTTTATTAATAATATCTCCTGCTATTATACCTTCTTCACTCATTTCATTTAAAAGTAAATCACCAGATAACCCATGAATAAAATTCCCAACAATAGCAGCCTGATATAAAGGTAAGTTATGAGCAGCTAAAGCAGCAATAATACCTGATAAAACATCGCCTGTTCCAGGCGTTGCCATTCCCGAGTTACCTGTAGTATTTATGTAAATGTTTCCTTCAACATCTCCAACTATTGATCTTCCATCCTTTAAAAGAACATTTATTTTATATTCTTTTATAAATTCTTTTATAACTTTTATTTTATCTTTTATGATTTCTTCTATTGCAATACCTGTAAGACGGGACATCTCTCCTAAATGTGGTGTAATAATAACATCTTTTTTAATATTTTTCAAGTGTTTTTTATCTTCTGAAACAGCATTTATTCCATCGGCATCAATGATCAAGGGTCTATCAATTTCCTGAAGCAATTTGAATACTAATTGCTGTGTCTCTTTTTTTCTTCCAAGACCTGGTCCAATTACAATCACTTTTGCTTTTTCAGCCAATTCTATGATTCTTTTAAAATTATCATCACTAATAAAACCATCATCTGTCTCTTTTAATGGAGCAACAATAACTTCATCTGATGAGGCTTTTATTGAATCATGAAGGGTTTCAGGAACAGCAACAGTTACAATACCTGCACCTGTCTTTAAAGCAGCTTTTGCAGCAAGTGAAACAGCGCCACCCATGCCTTTGCTACCACCTATGATCAAAATAGGCCCAAAATGGCCTTTATTTGCATTCGGAGGTCTAAATGGGAGCAAAGGTGGAATAAGCTCTGATGTAACAAGTATATTTTTACGGGGAATTGATAAAAGCGAAGGTGGAAAATTAATATCTGCAACTATGAGTTTCCCAACATGAGCAAGACCAGGATATATTGTTATACCTATTTTTGGTAAACCAAATGTAACGGTAAGATTAGCATATATAGCTACGCCCATCACATTTCCCGTATCAGAATCAACACCAGAAGGAACATCAACTGCAACCGTATATTTACCAAGATTATTGATAAATAAAATAATCTTTGCCATTAAATCTTTTACTTCGCTTTTTAATCCAGTTCCTATTAAAGCATCAACTATTATATCAGAGGTTATTATATCATCAGTTATTGGTTCAATATTCTCAAATGAAGAAATCTTAAATATTTCAACACCATAATTTTTTGCTGCCTCATAATTAATCAATGATTCAGCCGATAATTTTTTTTCATCACCACAAAAAATAATACGAACAATAGCACCTGCACTTTTCAAATGTCGAGCTATGACAAAACCATCTCCACCATTATTGCCATCACCACAAAACACATAGATCTTTTTAAATGCAACACTGCCAAAATCATTTAAAATTGCAGAAACAGTATTTATACCAGCATTTTCCATAAGGATGGATGGTGGGATACCATATTTATCAATTGTCTGCCTATCTATTTCTTTCATTTCAGAAGCGGTGACAAGATACATAAATTTTTGCCCCTTTTAATGTCATTATAAAATCACACAGACAGCAACAGCGGTTGAATCAGTATGTGAGATACTCAAATTAATCCTACTGGCGTTTTTCTTTTTTAAAATCTGTTTTATTGTCTTTGTCATCTTTATATCGGGTCTACCATTTTTATCATTTATGGTTTCAATATTTATTAATTTTATTGTTTTATCTGAAACCGCTTTTATAAACGCCTCTTTTGCTGCAAATCTTCCAGCAAGATGCATCACCGCATTTTTCTTTTTCTTACAATACTGGATTTCTCTTTCACTGAAAACGCGTGTTAAAAATTTTTTACTTCTCTGTATAGCGGTTTTCAGTTTCCTGACGTCACATATATCCACACCGATACCTTTTATCATAATATTATAAATATTAACATACTTAAAATATGTATGCAAGAATTTTATATATACTTTAATAAAAATTCTTAATTTTAAAATTTACATTACACCACCTAAAGCTCTAAGCACACCGCATATATAAATAAAAATTTTGATATAATGTATCAATGGAACAAAAGAATATTTTTATCCGTCAAAGTTATAAATAATGAAAAAAATGAATTTAAAAATTGATGAAATTTATAAAAAACATAGTAAATATGTATATAACATTGCTCTCGGTATATTACGTAATAAAGCCGAGGCCGAAGATATAACACATGATGTATTTATAAAATTATTTTATTCATTGGATTCTTTTCGTGGAGAAAGTGATATTAAAACATATCTTTATAGAATGACTGTAAATAAAGCCATTGATTTTATACGCAATAATAAATTACATAATGAAAAAATAGAAACATTAGGTGTAAAAGAAAATATGTTTTTTAAAAATGATTTATATGCATTGCTTGCAAAACTTGATACAGAACATAAAGTCCCACTTCTTCTTGCAGAAATAGCTGGGTTTTCATATAAGGAAATTGCAGAAATATTAAATATAAATATTGGAACAGTAAAATCAAGAATAAACCGCGCAATAAATAAATTGAAAAATAAAATAAAGGAGGAAAATAATGGATTGTAATTATGTGATTGATAATTTATATGACTTTTTAAATAACGAAATCGATGAAGATACAAATACAAAAAAATTTATAGAAAATCATTTACATTCCTGTCAAATATGTAAAAAAGAAATGGAAATATTAGTATCTATTAAATCCAGATTAAAAGATGCAATGCAATCTCCATCACCGGAACTGTTACGAAAAATTAAAAAATCCACTAAAACTAATAGTTGGCTTAATTATATATTGCAACATAAAAAAGCATTAACACTTTACGCCACATTTATATTAATAGTAGTAGGCATTTTACTTTTTAGCATCACATTCAATAAAAATCAAAACAGTATTGATGAATTTCTTTATGATATATACAACATAAATATTGAAGAAAATTATCCAAATGATTATCTTTCTATATTAAACAATGATTAAAAGGAGGTAAATCATGAGAGCTAAATTTTATTTAAACTTTACATTGATTTTTTTATTTCTTTCATGCCTTCTCATTGCAGGAGAACAGTATAATGACCCATCTGATTTTGACAAAGATTCACAATGTAAAAAAATGCCACCTCCTTACATGAATAAAACATCATTTGGGGTGGAAGGAATTCTTCACCTTTCTGAAAAATTAAATCTTTCTGGCGAACAGATAGAAAAGATAAGGAAACTAAGGGATGAATCAAAAAAAAATATAGTGAATATCCATAAAGAAATAACAAAATCAATGGATGCTTTACAGAATGAACTTAAAAAAACAAAACCTGACAGAGATAAAATCAATAAACTTATAGATGAAATTTTATCAAATCAGAAAAAAATGATGATTATAAGAACTGATAAGATGCTTAAAATAAAAGAAATTTTAACTGAAGATCAATTTAAAAAATTAATTAAAATTTTTGAAAAACATAAAAAGAAATTCAAAAAAATTTATAAAGAAATAAAAAAATAAAAACAAACAGTATCCAAATTAATTTAATAATGCACTATAGAAAATACTTTTCTGCCTTTTAATTTTTCTCTACCTTTTAAAAAATCCAGTTCAACAATAAATGCAATTTCCATAACCTTTGCATTAGCCATTTCTACGAGCGAAGCTACTGCATTTGCAGTACCACCAGTTGCAAGTAAATCATCAATTATTAACACCTTGTCATCTTGTTTTAGTGCATCTTTATGTATTTCAAGAGCATCTTCACCATATTCGAGTGAATAAGTAACCTTATATGTTTCTCTAGGAAGTTTGCCAGGTTTTCTTGCTGGGATAAAAGGAACACCAAGTTTATATGCAAGTGGAGCCCCTATAATAAAACCACGAGATTCAATAGCCACAATTGCATCCGGCTTTTTATTTTTATATCTTTTATATAAATAATCAATCAAAGATTTAAATAGTTTTTTGTCCTTAAAAATAGGAGTTAAATCTTTAAAAATAATTCCCTTTTTAGGAAAATCTGGGACATCTCTGATAACACTCTTGAGTTTTTTTTCCATAGACATTTCCTCCAGTAAATCAAATTTTAAAATCTAATTTTTTTATTAATTGTCTTAGCTTTTTTAAGGCTGCAATTTCAATCTGCCTCACTCTCTCCCTTGTTATACCTAACATTTTTCCTATTTCTTCCAGTGTTAAAACATTGTCATTATTTAAACCAAATCTATAGATGATAACACGTTGTTCTTTAGGTTTTAAATTTGAGATAATTTTAAGTATTTTTTCTTTTCTCTCTTTATCCAAGAAATCTTCATCGGGTTTATCATATGCGGTATTTTCTATGACATCTTTTAATGTTTTACCTGAATCCGAATCTTCGTTTTCATATTCCATATCAATTGATTTTGGTGTTTTAATAATATTTAATATTTCATCAAGTTTTATCGGAGTTATTTTTAATTTTCGTGCTATTTCTTCTTTAGAAGGATAAAGATTTTTAGCCCTTAATTCTTTTTCAATATATTTGAGATATTTATGATATATATCAAGTATATGTATCGGTATTCTAATTGTGTTTCTTTGATTGGCAATTGCTCTATTTATGGATTGTTTTATCCACCAAGTTGCATAAGTGCTGAATTTAAATCCCTTAGAAGGCTTAAATTTATCTATTGCTTTCATTAACCCCATATTACCTTCTTCAACAAGGTCAATTAAAGGAATACCAAAATACTCATAACGTTTAGCAATTTTCACAACGAGCTTTAAATTTGCCTTTATTACTTTTTCTCTTGCTTCTTTATCTCCCTTCTGAGCCTTTCTTATCAATATTTTTTCTTCTTTTGCAGTTAAAACTTTTTCATTTCTTATTTCATCAAAATAAATCTTTAAAGAATCTCGCACCTCTTTATTTTTAGAATCTTCATAACTATATTCATCATTCTGTTCTATAATTTCATCATCTTTGTTTTCTTCCGCCATTGCTTCTTCTGGTTCAAATACAATATTTTTTTCTAAAATTTTATCATCATTATTTAATTTCACTTTTATCTTTTTGATGTCTTTCTTTTTCATAACTATTACCTTTTTAATATTAATAAAATCTTATATTGAAATCTTTATAATTTTTTTCTTCTGTTAATTCTTCTATAGTTATATCAAAAACAGAAAATGACATATCCTTTCTAGTTATTTCAGAAATAAATTCTTTTATTTTTTCTGTATCTCCATATACTTCAATTTCAACATCTCCATCTGGTAGATTCATTACATATCCTTTTAAACCAAGTTTATTTGCCTTTTCACGGCAATAAAATCTATAGCCAACTCCCTGAACATGTCCTTTTACTAAAATATGATATCCTTTTATTTTATTCATAATTTCACTGAATATAATTAATTCCAAATATAAAATAACTTTGTAAAAAATCGCCAAATGAATTTGCAATACTCAATCTATCTATGTTTTTTATAAAAAAATCAATAGTGATATTTGAGTTCATACTGATTTTAAATCCAGCGTTATAAATATCACGTTTATATTCTACCACAAGTAAAATTGTATCATATATTACTTTTGAAATTGCAAAAAATAATCCAAAATCTGTCAGATTAGGATCAAACCCGGATAAATTTTTTTCTAAACCAGTTGTTATAATAGCATCTATAATTTTTTTTGAAACTACAAAATACAAATTGAAATTTTTATCTTTTACTTTTTCGAACATATTCAATGGACATTTTTCAATTCCAGATGTAAAAGATACAAAAAATTGTTCTTCATTTAATAATTGAAATTTTAAATTTAATTTTCCATTTTTTAAAATATCAAATAAAGAGGAAGAAAAGGAAAAGTCAAAATACACACCAGTTTCAATTATATCAAATAAACCATAATTTGCCTTGAATTCAAATCTATGAAGTCCTAAACTAAATTTATTTGAATGTAACACATAAACAGAAGGAATATAAGCAAAACCACTTACACCATTTACCGATGGGCATCGTAAAAAATGCTCAACATCAACACTTTGAGTATTAACATTAACTGTAAAAAACATCCATGTTATAATTGTTATAAAAATTCTCTTCATTTTTCACCTTTATTTATATATAATTTTTATTTTCTATTTTTTTGTTATGGTCGGGGCGACCCGATTTGAACGGGCGACCTCTTGCACCCCAAGCAAGTGCGCTAAGCCATCTGCGCCACGCCCCGACAATTCTTAATTTTCTTTGAAACCATATTTGCCATAAATGGATACAAAAACGCAACCGATTTTTTCTTCTATTTTTTTGATATCATTTTTATATTTAACTTTATATATATTCTGAAACATAACGTTCCCTACCGGCGCCACTAAAACACCATCAATTTTATTGAGCTGCCTTTCTAGTTCAAAAGGTATTTCAGGTACTGCACCGGTGATAATAATTCTATCAAATGGTGTTTCCTCTGGCCATCCTAAAGTTCCATCTCCTAATTTTAAATGTACATTTCTAATACCTGCTTTATTTAAATTTTCAGCGGCAAAATCATGTAGTTCTTTTATTCTTTCAATTGAATAAACATCTGCTCCCATTTTAGCAAGTATAGCAGCCTGATATCCAGAGCCAGTGCCAATTTCAAGGACTTTCATATGTTTTTTTATTTCAAGTTCCTGTGTCATATATGCAACTATATATGGTTGTGAAATTGTCTGACCATAACCTATAGGCACAGGACAATCATCATACGCATAATCTCTGTCTTTTTCTCTCACAAATTCATGTCTTTTAACTTCTCTCATTGCCTGCAAAACTGAGCTATCATTTACACCGCGATTCACAATTTGTTCTTTTATCATTTTTTCCAGTAACTTTTGATAATCCATTTTTTTCTTTGCACTAATTTCTATTTTCAATTTTCTAATTTCCAATACTCTGGTCGGGGCGACTGGATTTGAACCAGCGACCTTTTGGTCCCGAACCAAACGCGCTAGCCAACTGCGCTACGCCCCGCCAGTTTTAAAATTTTAACATTATTATTTTACATAGGCAATAAATTTTTAAATGGCGTTCTGTCAAATTTTTGTTACAATAGTATAAACTTAATTTTAATGGTGGTGTTTTATGAGTAAAAAAATAATATTTTTATTAATTATAACTTTGTGTTTGTTTTTATCAATAAACTGTAAAGAATCAGAAAATATGAATTTTTATACTCTTAGAAAAAAAATGATTGAAACGCAGATAAAAGCACGTGGCATAAATGATAAACGTGTATTATCTGCAATGTTAAAAGTAGAAAGGCATAAATTCGTCCCTGTTAAATTCCAAAAAAATGCCTATGACGATAATCCACTACCAATAGGTTATGGGCAGACAATCTCACAGC
>JAOAAI010000088.1 GCA_026418955.1 Candidatus Goldiibacteriota bacterium
TCCTATCAATACCGCAATGATAAAAGCAGTTATTGCTGCAAAAGCTGCTCTGACTGTGATATATCTGAAAATATTAAAAAATGAAATATATTCATGCAACGGATAAATAAGATGATAAAACATTTTATCTCCTTTTATAAACAAAACTCAAATTATTTAAAATATTTTCAAGTTTATTTTTTCTGGAACCTTTTAAAAATAATGTATCACCCATTTTAATTATTTTTGTTATATAATTTCCTATTTGTTTTTGTCTATTAAAGCCGAAAATTTTAACCATATCATTTTTTCCACCCGCATTTATGAACCCTTTATAATAATAATTAGAATATTTTCCTGTTATGATTAACTTTTTTAATTCCACAGTTGTAAGCAATCTGCCAATTTCAGTATGAAATTTTCTTGTATAATTTCCAAGTTCATACATATCTCCAATAACAGCAATTATATTTTTAAATCCACCATCTTTCAAAAATTGAAGTGCTACTTTAAATGAATCGGGATTTGCATTATAACAATCCTGTATAATTGTAATTCCTTTAACTTTTTTCTTCTCTAGGCGCATCATTGATTTCAGTGTAAAATTTTTCATTGCCTTTTTTATCTGTAATAAACTTATGTTCTCATAAGTGGCAGCAGCTGCCGCTGCTGCAATATTTAAAGCATTGTGATTTCCTGGCAATTTAGTTTCAATATTTTCTTTTTTCTTTTTAAAATTTAAGGTGAAAATTAATTTTTTGTCCGAATTAAAAACATCTGTTATTCTAAAATCTGCATTTTTAGAAAAACCAAAATTTAGAATTTTTATTTTTTTATTCAATCTTCTTACTCTCTCAAATAAAAAATCATAATAATCACTATCTTTGTTCAAAATAGCTAAACCACCTTTTCTCAAACCATGGAATATTTCTGCTTTTGCCTTTGCTATGTTATCTCTGCTCTTTAATAATCCTATATGAGAAGTTCCTATATTTGTTATCACCGCAACATCAATTTTTATAAAATCCATAATTTCTTTTATTTCTCCCATTCTATTCATCCCTATTTCCAAAACTAAAATTTTATGATTTTTATTTAATTTAAATATAGTAAGTGGAATGCCTATTTTATTATTAAAACTTTTCTGACTTTTAAGAACATATCTTTTTTTTATTCTTTCTGTTAAAATTCTATATAATATTTCCTTCACTGTTGTCTTTCCATTACTTCCAGTAATTGCAAAAACTTTTAAATTTTTCATCTTTTCAAGATAATAATGAGCCAGTTTTAATAACGCTTGTTTTGTATCTTTTACATTTATAATTTTCTTATCCTGATATTTTTCAGCAACAACAAGTATTGCTCCCTTATCAAATGCTTCTCTTATATAATTATGTCCATCAGTATTTTCTCCTTTTATTGCAAAAAAAACATTGCCAGGTTTCATGGTTCTTGTATCAACAGAAATACCACTTATATATTCATCTCTCTGTAATTCAAATTTTTTATTAAAAACTTTATATACTTCCTTTAAAGTTAAATTCATTTTAAATTCTTTATTGCTTTTAGTGCAATTTTTCCATCTTCAAATGGATATTTTTTGCCTTTAATTTCCTGATATATTTCATGTCCCTTACCGGCAAGTAATACAATATCATTTTTATCAGCCAAACTAATTGCCTTATATATAGCTTTCTTTCTATCTACAATAACATAAGTTCTGATATTTCCTTTCATCCCACTTAAAATATCATTTATGATACTTTTAGGTTCTTCAAATCTTGGGTTGTCCGAAGTTACAATAACTATATCTGCAAATCTCTCTGCAATACTACCCATTACTGGTCTTTTACCCTTGTCTCGGTTTCCACCAGCACCAAACATCAAAATCAGACGACCAATTTTTATTTTATTCAAAGCAACTAAAGTTTCTTTTAATGAATCCGCATTATGTGCATAATCAACAATGACAGTGAAATTTTTATTATAAATAACCTCCATTCTTCCTTTTACTCCTTTAAATTCATTTATAACATTTATTATTTTATTTGTATTAGTAAAATTCATCGTTGCACCAATAGATGCCATGATATTATGTAAATTATGCTCGCCGATTAGTTTTGATTGTATTTCATAAACCCTATTTTTTATTTTGATTTGCGCAACCATTCTTTTTATATTGATTTCACTTTTAACAATTTTTATATCTGCTTCTTTTTTTAAACTATAAGTGATTATTTTTGCTTTCTTTTCTTTAGCTTTTTCTATAAAATATTTATAATTTTTATCATCTAAATTAACAACTAATAAACCTCCTGGTTTTAAATAATTTATTATTTTTAATTTTGCATTCAGATAATTTTTAAAATTTCCATGATAATCAAAATGATCTCTTGTCACATTCGTAACCACTGCAACATCAAGATGTATATTTCGTATTCTATCCTGATCAAGAGCATGGGATGATATCTCCATCACTACATTTTTAATTCCTTTCTTATGAGAATAATATAACAATTTATGAATCATTAGATTAGATGGTGTTGTATTTTTTGAATTGTATATTTTATTACCGACCTTATATGCAATTGTTCCTATGACTGTTACTTGCTTTTTCAATGTTTTTTTAATAATATCCGCTATCATATATGATACTGTTGTTTTACCTTTTGTTCCTGTTATTCCAAATATTTTCATACCTTTTTTTGATTCAGAATAAAAATAATCTATAATTTTATAAAAACATTCTTTTGTATCTTTTACAATTATAAGTGCTACATTTTCAGGTACTTTCATATTCTTTAAAGACAGAATAACACTTGCGCCTCTTTTTATTGCATCATTCACAAAGTCATGTCCATCGGTAGATATTCCTTTTATACATGCAAAAAGATATCCTTGTTTTATTTCCTGAGATGAATCAGATATTCCATTTATGAAAATATTTTTATTAGCGTTTATAACTTTATATCTTTTTATAACCTTTAAAACTTCATTCAATTTTAGTTTTCTCATCATCCTTCATCCTTCATGGCAAAATCAATTATACATAACTGACCTTTTTTAATAACAGCCCCTGGTTTGGGGTGTTGAGAAATTGCAAAACCACTTCCATTACATTTTACTTTTAATCCTATTGAATTTAATATTTCTATAACTGTTCTTATAGGCAATCCACCAATATCTGGCATATAAATTTTTATTTCATCATTTGATAATATATCTCCAGTAACAATATAAACAACATCCTGATTATTTAACTTTGTACCAGGTTTAGGTATTTGAGCAATAATTTTTTTTCCATTACCAAAAATCTTATAATTTAAATCTTCATTTTTAAAAAATAATTTTGCCTCTTTTATATCTTTTAAAAACAAATCTGGCATTTCAATGTTCTTTTCTATTTTTTCGTTATGGTGCACTAGATAAGTTTTATCTGAAGATATTTTTAATGTTGATATAGCAATTCTACTTAAATTCTTAAAAAGTGGTGCAGCGACCTCACTACCAAAATATATCGTCTTAGGTTCATCTATAACAACTAGGGTTAAAACTTCTGGTTTATCAGCTGGTAAAAATCCAATAAAAGATGCTACATATTTACCTTTTGCATAACCCTTGCCATCAGGATTGTGTTTTTGTGCAGTTCCTGTTTTTCCAGCAACACGATAACCAGAAATAGCAGCTTTTTTACCAGAACCATCATTTTCAGTTACAGCGGTTAACATTGATATTAATTTTTGTCTTTCTTCATCTTCAATTATTTTTATAGTTCTTTTGTTAGAAGATTTATATATAACTTTATTATTTTTAACAATTTTATCCACAACATGTGGTGAAATATCATAACCACCATTTGCAATAATTGAATATGCCTTTGCCAGCTGAATGGATGTAACAGCAACTTCTTGACCATAAGGAATAGAAGTTAAACTTATATTGTCCCAATTTTTATAATGTCTCAAAATACCATTGGTCTCACCAGGCAAATCAATACCGGTTTCCTTTCCAAAACCAAATCTGCTATATTCATTATATAATTTCTCCTGCCCCACTTTTAAAGCTAGATTAACAATACCAATATTTGAAGAAAATTTGATTATTTCAGGAACCGTTAACCATCCGTGCTTCTCATGATCATGTACCTTTCTACCAAAATACTCATATTCACCATTCCCACAAAAAATCTTATGTTGTTCGCCATTTTTAAATTCTCTTAAAAATGCAGACATAGTAAAAATCTTAAAAGTAGAACCAGGCTCATAAAAATCTGTAATAGCTTTATTTCTTATTAATTTTTTTTCATAATTTTTAAAATTATATGGATCATATGATGGATAATTGGTCATAGCATATATCTCACCATTATTAGGATTCATTATTATCACAGTTCCAGAATTAGCCTTAAATTTTTCAACTGTTTGTTTTAATTCATTGTAAGCTGCCACTTGTAAATTTGAATCAATTGTAAGATATAAATCAGCGCCACGCTCTGCTTTTTTTATCTCAACCGAATCTATTAGAATAGGTCTTCCCAGGGCATCGCGTTTTATCTGTAATCTTCCTGTTTTCCCGTGTAAATATTTCTCATATTTAAACTCCAACCCTTCTAACCCAGTGTTATCCAATCCAGTAAAACCTATAACATGAGCCGCAGATTCACCAATCGGATAAAATCTTTTTTCCTCTACCTGTGCATACACTCCTGGCAAATTATAACTTAATATTTTTTCTGCAACTGCAGCATCAACTTTTCTTTTTATATATTCAAAATATCTTTTACTTGAAATCTTTTTTAATAAATAACTCTCTGGTAAATTCAAATTGTTTTTTAATACCTCTAGAACCTTTCTTTTATCTTCTATATTTCTAGGGCATATATATATTGTCTGTGCTTTTATTGATTCTGCAAGAATTTTACTATTTCTATCAAAAATACTCCCTCTCCCTATTTGCTGCTTTATTGTGGAGAGATGCATTTTCCTAGCTTTATCCTTATAAAAAGAATAACTAATTATCTGCAGATTTATTATTCTAAAAATCGCTATAAATCCCATTATTATTAAAAACCAAAAAACAATTGTTATTTTAAAATTAATACTTAAAAAATTTTCTTTGTCATTATGCATTAAATTTTTTCTCCTTTTATCATAGCAAATATAATTTTAAAAATTGATTTATCTTTTTTTATTATTATTACCTGACCATCAGATGGGGTTTTAAAACCATACCGTTCTTTGGCTATTTTTGCAATTTGGTCACTTGACATCATTGATTGCAATTTTATTTCAAGTGCCCTGTTAGCAATTTTTAATCTATCGCGTTCTTTACTTATTTCATTTATTTTATAATTATATTTTATTGTCTGAGATGATAACCAAACACATATAAACATCTGCAAAAAAACAAAAATAATGATAAAAATAATTTCTTTCAAAGACTTATTTGGTGAATAATTGTGTTTCGGATCAAATGCTCTAAAATATTTTCTCCTGATAAAACTACTTGATACCATTCTTACCACCTTTTATATTTTCTCAGCAACTCTTAAATGAGCACTTCTAGCACGTGGATTGGTTTTTATCATATCTTTATCTGCCATTACAGGTTTTTTTGTTAAAATTTTAAGAACTTTTTTATGATTACAATTGCAAATCATTTTTTTATTTTCACATATACAATCCTTTGATTCTTTTTGAAAAAAATTTTTAACTATCCTATCTTCCAAAGAGTGAAAACTAATTACAGCTATTCTGGCTCCACTTTTTAAATATCTCAATGCTTTTCTAAGACCAATTTCAAGAACATCTAACTCATTATTAACTTCTATACGTATTGCCTGAAATAGTCTTGTAGCTGGATGAATTCTTTTTTCTTTTTTATTTACTCTAATTGCAATCTCTGCAAGTTCTTTTGTTGTCCTGATAGGTCTATTTTTAACAATTAATTCCGCAAGCCGTCGATGATTTTTATCCTCACCATATTCTTTTATTATTTTATCCAATTCATCTTTGCTGTAATGATTAATAATATAATAAGCTGATAAATCCTGTCTTTTATCTAGACGCATATCAAGTTTTTCATTAACCAGAAAACTAAAACCCCTACCAGATTTCTCTATCTGGTAACTTGAAAACCCCAGATCAAATATGATACCATCAATTTCATTCACTTTATTTTCAGCAAGTATGATATCTAAATCTTTAAAATTAGAATGAACAGGTATAAAATTTTTATAATGTTTAAGTCGTTTTCTAGCTATTTCAATACTTTCTTCATCACAATCAATCCCTATCAATAATGAACCAGGGGTTATTCTTTTTAAAATTTCTTCACTATGTCCACCAAGCCCTAAAGTAGCATCAACCCATACTCCATCTTTATTTTTAATGTTCAAAAATTCAATAGTTTGATTTAAAAGAACAGGTTGATGCGGATAATTCATAAATACTTTTCAAATGATTTCATTGCTTCTTCTTCGTTGTCATAAAAATCAAATTCACCAATATATCCTGCATAAATGAACAAATTTTTAACATGTTCATTACATCCTATAATTTTCAGATCACCACCCAAACTTCTTAACCTCTCTTTTCTTTCATTTAAATATTCTATACCACTTATATTTAGATGCTCCACTTTTGCAAAATCCAAACTAAAAAATAAATTTTCTTTTTCAATAAAAGATGTTATTATGCCTTTGAGCGCAATGATATCTTCTATATCAATATCTCCTTTCAATATTAGTTCAACAACTTTTTTAGAAGATAATTTTAAATTCATTTATACCTCCTTCTCATGAATTTTCCTCATCATCATATTTTTTTAATTCTTCTTCACTCCATATCTGAATCCTGTCTATAGCACCTATGAAAATTACTTTTTTATTAATATTTGCAAATTCTTTAAGTATTCTAGGGATGCGTATTCTACCCATACTATCTATTTTCACTTCAAAAACCCCTCTAGTTTTTTTCCATAATTCATCATCCTGATTTTCATTATCAAGGGTTGCTTTCTGTATATATTCATTTACCATTTTCTCCCAAGTTTCACTTGGCATTGCTTCAAGACATCTTTTTCCACCTTTTGCCTTTTTTAAAATAATTGTATTTTTTGCTTCGGGTTTAGTTGCTATTTCTTCTATATAATTTTTAAATTTAAACGGTAATGGGACCCTATCTTTAGAATCTATTTTTCTTTCATCTTCACCAATAAACCCAAGATTGAGCATAAAAGCTCCTTTAACAAATTTTACCACTTTTTACCACTTTTTAACAATAATATACAAAAAACCCCAAAATGTCAATATTTTTTTTAATTTATATGGAAGAAACTCTTTAAATTATTAGGAATTTTTAAAGTGGGATTTTTATTTTTTTTAATATATAAAAAATTTATTAAAAATTTATTAATTTTCTTTTTATATTTACCTTAAAGTTGATTTTAAACCTAGATAATAATAATATCATTATAAAAAAGTTATGAATAAAATTAATATCAAATAAAAATAAAGATTATTTTTAAAATTAATTTATACTTATAAGAAATTATAAAAAACTTGAAAATTATCTTAATTATATATCTCAATCATTATTATGTCTATTTTCCATCTTTTTTATCCTCTGTATATGCCTTCCGCCTTCAAAAGGAGTATTAAGCCATGTATCAATTATATCAAGTGCTGTTTTTAATTCTATCATTCTTTGCCCTATTGAAATCATATTAGCATTATTATGAGCCGATGCAAGCTTTGCTGATTCTAAATTCCAACAAACAGCACAACGTATACCTTTTACTTTATTTGCAGCCATTGCCTCTCCATTTCCTGAACCGCCTAAAACTATGCCTTTATCACATTCTCCATTTGCAACAGCACCAGCAGCAGGAAAAATAAAATCAGGATAATCGCAGGGTTGTTCTGAATCTGTACCAAAATCAATTACTTCTATATTTTTTTTCTGTAAATATTTTTTAATTTCTTCTTTATATTTATAACCAGCATGATCAGATGCAATTGCGATCTTCATTTTATTCCTCCTGTTAAATTTCTTATTTTATTTTTACTTATAAAAATATTTAAAAAATTTTTTTAAATATTTTTATTATATTGTAGATTTCATAAAATAAAATACTAGCAGCATTTGCAACATTTAATGATTCAACTTTTTTATTTGGATATCTGATATTCACACTTATATCCGATATTGTTTTTATTTCATCTCTTATCCCAGAACCTTCATTGCCAAAAACAAGTATGAATTTATCTTCAAAATATTTCATAATATCTTTTATATCTTCACCTTTTTCATTATCGGTTATTATTATTCTATATTTTTTATTTTTTAATTTTTTTATATCGTCCAATATAACATCTAAATATTTTACCATAAAACATGTTCCAGCTGATGCCCGTATTGTTTTATCATTAAAAATATAAACAGAATCAAGAAATAAATAAGAATCAAAACCAAAAGCCAAACCAGTTCTTATCATTGCACCTACATTTGTAGGATCTTGTATTGTATCAAAAAGTATTAATTGCTTTTCATTTTCTGCAATAAGTTTATTATCTTGTGGGATTTGGAAGACAGCAATAAAACCACGGTTGTTTTCAACACTTGAAAGTTTATTTATCAAAGAGGGCTTAACTTTTAATAGATTCTCTTTTATATTATATTTTTTAATAAGGTTTTCGGTATCTTGTGTATACAAAAAATATTTTAAACTGAAGCCACAATTTAAAAGATCTTTTAATATTTTTTCAGTATCAATAATCACAAATCCTAACTGTCTTAATTTTTTTTTATCTTTTAAAATCTCTGTTATTTGATTTTTCATTTTTTTTATTTTTAACACTCAGATTTTTTATTTTTACTGCAATAGATTTATTAAATGCTGGCAAATCCAATTTCAATGCTCCCTTTATTGTTAATTTTTCGCCTTCTAATATTTTATCTCCACTTTCTGGATTTATTATGTTATATAAATACCTTCCCTCATTTAAATTTTCAATATTTATGTAAGCATCTTTTATTTCTGGTGGCGAAACATTTTTAAAAGAGTAATCTTTATGTTTTATAAATATATAAGCGGTATTAGGACCTTGCATCCCAGAAACAAAAGCAGGAGCAATATGAGGATCTAAAAAATCTGTTATTTTAATATATTCTATATTAAACCAATCCCCTTGATAATTATCTATTTTTACTTCATTATCTCCAATTGGAAGATCTATTGAGAATTCTTCTGAAACCTCTGATTGAAAAATATTCCATTCAGGGAAAAATTTTCTGTTTGGATAATTTTCTGCTTTTAATTCTTTTTTTAAAATATCAATTCCATTTAAATTTATAACTAACAAGTTATCTGATGAAATTTTATTTATCTTCACAATAAATTTACTTGGTCTAATATTTTTAAAAATAAAAACAGGTGGTTTTTTCATATCGGAATGTTTATCTCCAAATATAAAACCATTAAACATAAAAGAATCAACCATTTCACCATCAACATTTATAATAAACCTATCTTTTTTTGGCCTTTCCCATACACTCTTTGCATAAAAAATTACATTACCAGCTGATTTATCATCGATATTTTTAAAATAAATCTTTTTATCAATAAGTTCAATTAAATCCTCATCCTGAAATCTTGCATCTTTTATGAATTCTGAAAGTGGCTTAAATATTCTGAAAAGATTATTTTTATCTATATAATTATCCCAGTTCCAGGGCATTGGTGAACCAAATGATAAAGTAAATGCTCCTGTCCAGATTGAATTAATTAAACTTATTCCATTTGGATCCAAATTATTCCTTATAAAATCTTCTCCTCCTTCCATACCAAACTCTCCTATGATATGTGGTTTGGAATACTTATGTAATTTTTCTTTTGATAATTCATAAAGTTCTAATCCATCTTTTACTCCATAAAAATGTGTCTGGGTAAAATTTATATCCTTTAGGTTCCATATATATGCATCCATACCAGGATTCGCATAGGATGTTGATATCAAATGTTTGTTTACATCAAGTTGTTTTATATATGAAATAATATCCTTATACCACTGAATAGCATTATCAGTATTATAATTATCAATCCATTCATTTTCATTAAATATTTCCCAAGAAAAAATATTTGGAGAATATCCCCATCTAGCAATAATATATCTTAATCTATTCTTAAATGCCTGTCTGGCAACCATATCAGTAAAAAATTCTGATGGTTCCCTTAAAAGTCCATCATTTTTTAAATTATAAGGATTGTTATCCCAGTTGCTATTTGTTTTCGTTGAAAATTCACCATGTGGTATTAGGCATAACATCACATAAATCCCTTTTTCCTTACACATTTCAAGTATTTTATCTAGCAAAAACGCCTGTTTCTGCCTCTGCTCATAATTTCCTATACCTGTTTCAATCCATTCAATTCCAACAAACCAATTAGCCATCCACAATCTTATAAAGTTACCACCATTTTCTTTTAACTCGCTAAGCCACCTCTCATAATCTTTTAATACATTCCCTGTTGACCAACAAAGATTGAGTCCAATTGCATAAAATGGCTTTTTATTATCAAATTCCATAAATAAATCATCATTTCTTGAAATTCTGATGAATC
The DNA here is from genome assembly GCA_026418955.1 of Candidatus Goldiibacteriota bacterium. Classification (GTDB taxonomy): domain Bacteria; phylum Oederibacteriota; class PGYV01; order PGYV01; family DSYL01; genus DSYL01. The sequence continues at coordinate 10,603 of JAOAAI010000088.1, forward strand.
CAT
>JAOAAI010000182.1 GCA_026418955.1 Candidatus Goldiibacteriota bacterium
AATCAGATCAACCTCATCTGTCTCAAGAAAATCAGTTAATCTGCAATAAAATTCCAGATAGTCGAATTTCTTTTTATTTTTTATATATATTGCTATGTCAATATCAGATAAGGGGCTCAATTTTTTTCTTAAAAGTCCACCGAATAAGTAAGCGAATACAACATCGTCTTCTTTATCTAAAAATTCAGGGAGGGACTCAATTTTTTCCTTTATATTTTCTGGTAGCCTCTTAAACCGTATCATATATAACCATCATATATTATTTGATTTTTTGAGTCAATTGTTATCCCTAATTTTCAACATTACTAAGTTTTGCTCTTGAACATTACTTCCGAGCTATAGTAATGTAAATTAATTCAACAGCTATGGAGGTCTCGAACATAAAAGCTTTTTTTAAAAACCAGAAAATATATGAAAATTTTTACTTTCTCTATATATTTTTTTTGATTTGTTATGTTTGTTATTATCTCTTTCAATGGCCTATCTTCGCTGGTGATACGGATTTGTGGTATCATCTCAACGGCGGCAGATATATCCTTGAACACGGAACCGTACCAAAAGACAGCAGTTTTTTCTCATTCATAGAACCGCCCCGTGAATGGGTGGATTATTATTGGCTGTTTCAGGTTCTTGTCTATAAAATCTATTCTTTTTCTGGATACTATGGGCTTGTGTTTTTACGGGCCATTATGTTTTTATCTACCATTATTGTTTGTTATCTTATAATAAATAATCGTAAATGGTCTAAACCTGATTTATATACAGCAATAATTATAACTTTATGTGTTTTGTTCATTTTGCCGAGATTCTCTCTTGTAAGGCCTCATATATTCACATATTTTTTTATTGTGTTTTTGATATTTCTAATAGAAGCCAAAAACAAATCTATATTTATTGTACCAATTGTTGCAACTTTCTGGGTAAATTTGCATGGAATTGCATATCCCATACTTTTGCTGATTATTATGGCTTATCTAATAGATTTTTTTTTCTTACATCTATTTAATAAACAGCATATTAAAAAAGAGGAATTGGTTTATTTAATTCCTTTAATTCTTTCCTTAATGGCCGTTTACTTTACCCCACACGGAATGGAATTGTTGTCGGTGCCATTCATTCCGACAGAATTTGCTGCACATTATATTCAAGAGATTCGAAAAATAACATTAGATGAATTAACATCATTCCAGATAATCAAATTAATTCCGATGCACCCAACTGTTTTTAATTTTTTTTTAATTGCCTCTTTTTTTAGTCTGATAGTTCTCGTTATAAAAAGGGATGTAAATATCAGTTCAGTTATAATGTTTATAGGTGCAATCTTTTTGTTATTTAAAAGTGGTCGGTTTAGATATGAATTTATTCTTTTGTCATTACCTTTTTTGTCATTTCACAGAACCCCATTTGATGTAAAAAGCATACAAAATAAGGCGATAAAAAGTTTTTGTATAATAGTTGTCTTAATATTCATGTTTATACCTTTCAAAAATGTATACGAGATGTATCAAAATAAGCCAAAATATCCCTTTTCTGAGAGAAATTTACCTGCAGGTGTCGCTAAGTTCCTTAATTACATAGATGTTGAAGGTAAAGTTTTGAATCACCCAAATTATGGTGGTTATTTGCAATGGATGCTATACCCAAAATACAAGATATTCATGGATATGGAGGTTCCATTTCTTTTTACAAATGAAGATATGCTTATAGCAACAAAAATGTTTAATAATAAAGATTATTTCCAAAATATAATCGTTAAATATGACCCATCTTTCGTGATTGCTTCTTATGCAAATAGAGATTTTAAAAATATAATTGAAACGTTCCCCGTCTATAAGCCAGTTTTTTTTGATGACTCTGAGGTTTTATATATTAACGAAAAACATTATCCTGCTATAGCCAAACAGTATAAATTGACTGCTATAGAACCTTTTGCCTTTACAAGACAGTCAAAGGAGTCTTTAGGAAAGTCTGAAAATACTCGAGAAATATTTAATGAAATATTGAGAATAAAACAAATCAGCCCTGATTCAGGTATTATAAATCGAACTATAGCGATCATGTATTCCAATGAGGGTAAATTTGAGCTGGCATTAGAGTATGCAAAAAACATTGTTATTAACTATCCCGAATCGCCAACGGGCTATATAATGCTCGGTGATTGCTATAAGGGATTGAAGCAATATAAAAAAGCTATTGAAAGTTATCGTAAAGCATTAAATATAACCGATAATCAAGAGATTAGAAGAGAGATAGGCTTATTATATTTAGAGCAAAAAGATTACAAAAAGGCATATGAAACTTTAATAAAAATTATGAATATTTATTCGCCAAATGTTACATACAAGGAGCTTCATGATCTTATTCTGTCGGCAATATTATCAGAAAACACTCGTGATGCTGAAATACTTTTAAGATATGCAATAGTAGGAATTCCTGAGACAGATTTAGAGTGGATTAAAAAATACAATAATCTTCAAGAACTTTTAAAAGAAAAAAGCAAAAAGTAAGCAAGTTTTTGTCTATTAAAAAAATATATGAATAAACTAAAAATATTGTTTCTGTTGCTGATAGCCCTTTCAGTTACTGTTATATCATATTATCCAATATTTGAAAGCGACTTTATTAATTGGGACGACAATAAATACATAACAGAGAATGAAGCAATTAAAGACTTCTCACTAAAAAATATCAAAAAAATATTCACTTCTTCGTTTGTCAGCATGTATACACCAATTACTATATTATCATACGCTGTTGAATATAAATTATTTGGTCTTAATCCATACGCATACCATACAACAAATTTGATACTGCACTTATTTAATGTTTTGCTTGTTTTCTGGCTATTTTTTTTAATAAGCAAAGACAAAAAAGTTTCTTTTTTTGTATCTGTTTTTTTTGCTATCCATCCAATGCATGTAGAGTCTGTTGCATGGATACCTGAGCGTAAGGGTGTTCTTTGTGCCTTGTTTTATCTTGGTTCGTTGGTTTCTTACACCCTCTATTTAAAAAATTTATTCTTAAAAAAATATCTCATTTTTTCTTTAATATTATTCATTATGTCATTATTTACAAAGCCAGTTGCTATTTCCTTACCATTTATCTTGCTTTTGTTTGATATATACTATAATAGAAAACAATCCAGATATTCTATAATTGAGAAAATTCCTTTTTTCATTCTAACAATTTTTTTCAGTGCAATCACAGTTTATACTCAATCAGATGCGATTAATAGAGAACTATTATATTCGTTTGCTGAAAATATTATATTCTTTTTTTACAGATCACTCTTTTATTTTGTAAAGATTTTTGTCCCATTTAAACTTTCTTGTATTTATCCTTATCCAGAAAAAATAAACGGGTCTTTGCCTGTGGAATATCTATTATCGCCTTTAATCTTTATTTTTTTGTTGGTCCTTATAATTATAACATTGATAAAACTCAAGGATTACAGAAAGACCATATTTTTTGGCCTTTCTTTTTTTTATATAACTATCGCACCAGTAATGCAGATTATACCTGTTGGACAGGCAATTGTCGCAGATAGATATACCTATATCCCTTATCTCGGTTTATTTTATATAATTGCAGTCTTTCTTTTTAAGTTTTATAAAGATTATGTAAGAGTCAATACTGTCTACATAGCTATTTTTACCTTAGCATTGGCATCTTTAATAGGTTTTTTTGGATATCTGACATGGCAGAGATGTCATGTGTGGCAAAACAGCATAACCCTATGGAGCGATTTTATATCGAAATATCCAAGAAATGTGTCAGGTTATAATAACAGAGGGGGTGCTTATTTTTTAAAAGGAGAATATGAAAAAGCCTTCCAGGATTATCAAACTGCATTGAAATTTAAACCCGATCATATCCCAACATTGTATAATCTTTGTATTCTTTACAGAGATATCGGCAGATACCAGGAAGCAATAACAGTATGCAAAAAAACAATAGAATTGAAAAATGACTATATGGAGGCATATGAAAATCTCGGTAATGTTTATTTGTCTATTGGAAATTTCAACGAAGCAATAAAGATATATAAGGAAGCAATAGAAAAAAATAAAACCTTTATCCCTGCATATATTAATTTAGGGGTAATCTATTATTTCAAAAAAGAATATGATTCGTCGTATAGATATTTCAGGCATGCTATTGAACTCGGCGGTAAAATCCATCCAGATTTCAATGAATTTATAGAAAATTATTCAAACAAACATGGGCTATAAAATTGCTCTTTTTCGTATAAGAAAAATTTGGTTATATATATATCAAAAAAGATGCAAAAAAAATGCTTGTGAAAAAAATATTTTGAAAAAAATGTTTACAAATCAAAAATGGATGTTATAATTACTAATTGTAGTAATATTTTAAATTTTTAGGAGGTGTTTTATGTTTAAGGTTAACAGAAATAGTAAGGGTTTTACATTGATTGATTTGCTCATTGTTATTGCCATTATCGGTATCCTTGCTGCAATTGCCATCCCTGCTTACACTGGATACACGAAAAAATCAAAGGTATCAGGTGTTGTAAATGCTATGGGCGCTATTAAAAATGCTGTTGTTGCTTACTATACTGAGAAAGGAAATGTTAGTGGCCTTGATCTTGGCACATCAGCAATAGGTACAACCTTGGGCGTTAATATTCCAGCACAGTATATTTCATCGGCAAATGTCAATAACACTGCAAGCAATGAAGTTAGCATTAATGTTATACTTACCAATATCGGTTCAGGTGTTGACGGATGCAACCTTGTATTAACATCGAGTAACAATTTAACTTCATGGACATGGGGCGGTAACATTGATACAGCTTACAAACCGAAATAATCTTTAGAACAATATGGAGGTTAAAAAGGGGCGTATTAACGCCCCTTTTTTCATCCCCTTCATCTTATTTTAAAAGAATTTTATATTGTAATATAATATTATGTGTCTCACAAAACCATAAATAAAATTACAACCTGCCTTCAACAATGACCCCTAATTTTAAAAAAATCCTTACATACAAAAAAAACAATAAAACCGTGACCATAAGACAGATGACAAGCCAATCACTTTTTTTCATAACAGGTTCGTAATACATGGTTCTTGACACAGAAGGGCTAAAACCTCGAGATTCAAGGGCCATGGATAATAGATTTGTATAGCGAATTGCTGTTATAAACATGGGGACTGCAAGGGGTATAAACTTACTAAAGCGTTTGAAGATGTTCTTTGACTCAAGGTCTAACCCACGCGATATCTGGGCTTGGATGATCGTTGCTCCGGCCCCTGCAAAGGTAGGAACAAGTCTTAAGGCAGTGGAAATAGCAAATGCGACAGGGTAGGGGAGTCCCATCTTTATAAGCCCGTTTGTTATATCCTCGTTTCTTGTTGT
>JAOAAI010000010.1 GCA_026418955.1 Candidatus Goldiibacteriota bacterium
TGCCTGTGTATCTTTCATCTGTTTATAACTTTGCTGGGACGGAATCCATAGAATTATTCTGACAATAATAGTTAATAAAATTATTGCCCAGCCATAATTTTTTGTAATTTTAAATAAAAAATCCATGGCATAAAACATCCAGACACCTAAAAATCTAAACCAGCCCAAATCAACAATATTTTCCATTTTTAATTTTTTCAATGTTTTATATTCCTGTGGACCTGTATATGAATCTATTCTGATTGTTTGAGTTGATTTTGGTTCTAAAACTATGTCTTTTAAGTTGACTGTTAAGTAAGTGAATCCACCAGTTGATTCTTTATAAAAAATATTTTTTATATCAGCTAGATTGGTGAAAATAAAAGAAGTCATAAAATAAAGATCTTTTAATACAATCCAAGAAGGAATTGTATCAAGAAATACTATTTTATCCTGTTTGGCATTTAAATTGATATCATGATGTTTTATAGAATTATTTTTCATAGGATATGCAATTTTATTATACTGATAAAAACTGTCTTTGTATTTATTTACATCTGCTGGTAAAAAATGTATATTTGGACCCCATGATAATTGCATATCTTTTAAAAGTATAGGTAAATTTGACTTATTAATAAAAATAAACTGCATATTTATTAAGTATGAATCGTTTTTTATTATGAACTCTTTTATTATATCGGTGTTTTTAATTTTATCATATTTAAAAGATATTTTAGTAATATCATTATTTTTTTCTGTTTTTAAGTAAGTCCATTCATCTTCATTTAATGGAAATTCTTTTGAATATAAAGCCATATAGGTATTTGTTGTTTTATTTGGTATTAATTCAAGATTTGTTTTTTTATTTTCATCTTTACTATCAGAGTATTTTTTTAGTTGATAACTTTTAATTACAGCACCTATGGATGAAAAAGTTACTTTTATTAACTCATTTTCAATTTCATATAACTTTTCAGATATTGCTGTCAATTTTTGTTGTTTTAGTGATAAGGACTGTGTTGCTGTTATTGCTTTTATAGTATCTGTAGGTGTTAACGTTGTTTTGTCTGTAGCAGGATGTTGCTGGGTTTTTGGTCTGACAGGAAATAATAAGTTATATATGAAAAGAATTATACCTGAAAGTATTATAAAAGCTATTAATCTTGAAGAATCATTTGACATTTACTAAATCCTCCTTAAAAATATTCAATCAACCGGATCGTATCCACCTTCATGCCATGGATGGCATTTGAATAATCTTTTTATTGATTTTACGGTGCCTTTTATGACACCATATTTATATATAGCTCTTTTGGCATACTCTGAACAGGTTGGATAGAATCTGCATGACTGTGGTAAATATGGTGAAATAATTTTTTGATAAAGATTAATAAAAAATATAAATATTTTTTTCATTTCTCACCGATTTTATATAGTAATTCTAAAAGATAATTTTCAAGCATACTAAATTTTAAATCTGATGAAATTTTACGTCCAGCTATCACCAGTATATCGTGATTTTTTATTAAATTTTTATTTTTGTTTAAAATAGCTCTTATACGTCTTTTTACCAAATTTCTGTCACAGCTTTTCGGAATTAATTTTTTCCCTATATTTGCAATAAAAAAACGTGTCTGTCCAAAATTATTTTTTAAATAATATAAAACAAAAAAGTCATTTAATAATTTATTACCGTTTTTAATTAAATTTTTTATATCTTTTGTCTTAGGAGTGTTTTTGTAAATACATAAACTCCTTAAATAACTATAAAATATTTAAATTCTTGTTAGCTCTTTACGTCCTTTTCTGCGCCTTCTGTTTATAATATTTCTGCCGGACTTTGTTGACATCCTTTTTAAAAATCCATGTTTTCTTTTTGCCTTTTTAATATGTGGTTGATAAGTTCTTTTAGGCATAAAAAATTCTCCAATTAATTTTATTATTAAAAATTTATGATATAATTATAAATAAAAAAGATTAAAAGTCAATAATTAAATAAATATGTTTATTGAAAATTTTTGATAAAGTTGTTTGAAAAATTTTTATGAAATTATGAAAATACAATAAATTTTATTTAGTTGTTTATAATTATTGAAACTAAAAATGATATTTTTCGTCTAATAAATGAGAAAATTTTATTAGGAGGTTGAAGTATGAAAAATAAATTTATTATACTTATTTTTATTTTTTCATATTTTTATTTGTTATTTGCAGAAGAAAAGACAATACCTTTGGAAGCCAAAGAATGGTATGAAAGGGGAGTGAATGCCAATAGTGAAGGCAAACTAAATGTAGCGGTTAAATATTTGAAAAAAGCAATTGAAATATATCCAGATTATGAAGATGCAATATTTAAACTCGGTTATGTTTATG
>JAOAAI010000045.1 GCA_026418955.1 Candidatus Goldiibacteriota bacterium
CAACTTGTCCGTTAAACCATCTCTTGTAACTACCAAATGCCCTCTCTACTACATACCTATAGCGTCCAAGTAGTTTATTTCGTTGACGTTACCAATACGTAAGCTCACGATTACGATACCCCTTCTTCATAATCCTATTCCTTATCCCTTCTTTTTGTAATAACTAATCAACCTCTGGCGTCTTGAAACCCTTGTCTCCTACAATTTCCTCCTTTCTATATTTTACCAACACACCTAACAACTTCTCTAACATACGATTGTCATGTACGTTCGCCGTGCTCGTCACAACAACATCTACTAACTACTTCTAATCTTTCGATATTGCTTTATTTTCATGCCATAAAATTATATTATTAATAAAATACTCAAAAAAATTATCTCCTATGTTATCAATAATCTATTTAGAATATTTTTGAAGAGATCACAAATTATTAATTGCTTTACAAATAAATTTTTTAAACTTTTTATTACACAATAATCATTATTTTTGCTACTTAATAAAATTCGAAGTTACTTAGAAATCTCATCACCAATCATTCTTGTCAGACGTTTATTTAATGCAGGTATTTTTTTCTCTATTACATGTGTGAACACATATGCTGCATAGATTATATAGAAAGGTTCAATAGTAATAGTTCTGAATCTGTTTTGCACATACCAGACTAAAGAAAACATTAACATTGATATAAAAATATAAAAAAGGAAGATAATATTTTTGTTTTTGTTTTTTAATAATTTAAACATTGCATAATAAGCTGATAAATATATGGGAAGACTTGATAAGAACGAAAAAAACCAAATAGAAAAGTTATAGTGTCTCCAACTTACTCCCGGAATTAAAAAAAACACAATATTATATAATTTTAATTCTATGAATTTCTTAGGATTGGATTTTATCCAATTAATACCTTCTTTAAAAAATATGAGTTGCTTTTCTTTTTGCGGTAAACTTAATATAGAATCGTAATATTTTTGTGAGCCATTAAAATAACCAGCTGTGTTCGTTATATCTTGTAGTTTTTTAAATTCATAAGTATGCCTATCAGGAGGGTCGACAATGGTCTTATAACCTGCTTCTGTATTTCCAAGATAAAATTGATAGCCTGCGCCATTTGATGATAAAATATATTGTTGATGATTTTTGAGAGTATAAGTACCATATGGTATACTAAAAATAAAAGATATAGCTACAAATAAAAAAGAATATACAAACGTTTGTTTTTTTAAACCGTAAAAATGAAAGTAAATTATGGGAATAAAAATTAAAAATAGTAAAATATGCGATTTAGTTAAATACGATAAAGAGAAAAAAACACTTGATAATAAAACAAAATAACTACTATTTTTTTTAATGCTTTTAATAAGATAATATATGCTCAATATAAAAAGTATTTGAAAAATGCATTCTTGAGAAAAAGTATTTGTATACCACAAAGTATGTGGAAAAATGGAAAAAATAAATGACGATATAATACCTACTTTATTATTAAAAAGGAGAGCTCCAATTTTATATATATAAACACCACTTAGTGAAGAAAGAAGTAGTTGAATAATAATTAATAAAACATCCCAGTTTTTACCAAAAACTATATTTAGCATTCCTACTAGTGATGGAAATAATGGAGATACAACAAAACGTGGAAGCTCAAAGTTGAAATTTAAATTTGCAGCATTTTTTAATCCAAATTCAACCAACCAAATCGAATCTGGTTGAAGTTTGTAATTATTATAAAAACCATTCCACAATATAAAAATGAATCTTGTTGAAAAATGAATTATAAATAATGTGATTATTAGCTTTTTCATTAACATTCATTTTAAAAATTTGAGATCTTTGCAAAATTAACTAAAATAATTTTTGCAATTAATCATGGTTAAAAATTTTAATTTTTTCCAGAAAACTCAAAAAACCATGTCTAACTTTTACAATTTTGTGTTATAAATAACAAAAATTGTTCATCAAATAACTCAATTTTAACCAATTTTAGATCGTAGTTCCATCTACCAATTTCTCTATCATATACCTTCTTTATCTCTTGCTCTGTCAAACTCCCATCTATAACCTTATTCACTGATCCAAAAAATTTACCACGTCGCATTCTACGAACAATACCCTGTGTTATAAAGACAAAATTGAATTTGTTTAATAATTCCATCTGTCAAATACTTTTAACAGCTTTAATTTTGGAAAACTCAATATATTTTATAAAACAGTCTTCATTAGTAAATTTTTTTGTTTGTATCCTATGTATACAATTTAGGTATATTTTTGTACAATACTTAAAAATTTTATGTGCAGTAATTGTTATATTGCTCTGCTTACTTTTTTTAGAATTTTTTTTAACTCCCTCTTCTGAGTAATAGATAATAAACGAAGCAAAAAAAACACTAAGAGCATGTGAAAAAAATTATAATATATTTTAAGAAATTTTTTAAAATTTTCATCTAATATTTTTGAATAGTTTTCTCTTCTACCACTTTTACCATATAAATGCATGACATAACCG
>JAOAAI010000220.1 GCA_026418955.1 Candidatus Goldiibacteriota bacterium
AAATCAAATTCCATAGGGATAGATACGAAAAAAGATGTTATAATTTTTAAAAAAATGTTAAAAAATAGTAATTTGAAATAATTAAATTAATTTAATATAGTAAAGTAAAAGCAATTTACTAATTAGATTTATTAATTTATATAAAAAATATTATATAACTTTAAAAATCTATAAATGTTGTGAAGGGAGAAAAATATGGAAGATGAAAAAACACAAAAAGAGATTGGGAATGAACTTTTAAAGATTTCACAGGCAAAACATAAATCAGCACAAGAAAAATATCTTGCCCTGCAACAGCTTGCAAAAAAGTATAATATACCGATTGAAAAACTTTTAAGAAACATAATAACAGGATGGGTAAATGAAGATAAAAAACAGCAGCCTAAAAAAACAGTTAAAGGTAAAATTAATAAAATTTTTTAATATCACAAATAATGATTTCTTTTTAATTGCAGGGCCATGCGTCATAGAAGATGAAGATATCACTTTTAAGATAGCAATAAAATTAAAGGAAATAACAGAAAAATTATCCATTCCTTTTATTTTCAAATCATCCTATGACAAGGCAAACAGGACATCAATTAAAAGTTACAGAGGACCTGGATTAAAAAAAGGAATAAAGATTTTATCAATAATAAGACAAAAATTAAAAATTCCTATTTTAACAGATGTTCATAGTCCTGATGAAGCAAGATTTGCTGCAAAGTATGTTGATGTGCTGCAAATTCCTGCTTTTTTATGTAGGCAGACAGATATTTTACTAGCAGCTGGTAAAACAGGAAAACCGGTAAATATTAAAAAGGGTCAATTTTTATCACCCTATGAAATAAAAAATATTATTGAAAAAATAAAATCTACAGGTAATAATAATATATTACTTACAGAGCGTGGTTATATTTTTGGTTATAATAATCTTGTTGTTGATTTAAAATCTATTTACTATATGAAACAAACAGGTTATCCTGTTATAATTGATGTTACACATTCTGTTCAAAGACCTGGTGGAGCTGGCATTCAAAGTGGTGGTGACAGAGAATATATAGAAACAATAGCAAAAGGATGTGTTGCTGCTGGTGCCTATGGTGTGTTTATGGAAGTTCATCCAAAACCTGAAAAGGCATTATCTGATTCTGCAGTTCAATATCCACTTAATAAAGTGGAGAAGTTGCTGAGAGAGTTGAAAAGGATATATGAGGTGGTAAAATATACAAGTGTTTGTTAAGCATGTTCGTAATTAATGTTCGCTAAAAATGTTTTTATATCAGTAACTAACATATTTGGTGCACATTATTAGAGCACATAAGTAGCCAATAATGATTAATTTAGAAAGGATATTATTATGAAACAAAAGGAAGTATACACAGCATACATAGATGGTGCATCATCTGGAAATCCCGGAGATGCTGGTATTGGAATTATTATTTATAAAAATAATGAAGAAATTTTGAGGGTATCAAGATATATAGGCATGCAGACAAATAATTTTGCTGAATATAAGGCATTTTTGAGTTTACTTGAAATCCTTGATAAACATTCAATAAAAAATATTAAAGTTTTTACTGACAGTGAATTACTTGTAAAACAATTAAAGGGTGAATATAAAATAAATAATGAAGCAATTAAAAAATTTATAACTGAAATAAAAAAATATAAAAAAATAAAATATGAAATAGAGTATATTTCAAGGGAAGAAAATAAAGAAGCAGATAAACTCGCAAAACAAGCGAGCAAGAGGGGAGGCAAACTCAAAAATGTATGAAATCATTGTTGGATTATTTGGACTTATTTTTTTAACAAGTGTTTATGCTATAATAAAATATGGTTTTAATATAGTATTTTTATATATTCTTCTTTTTTCCTTTGTTGTTATTTTATGGACAGTGATTACAATTATTGAGGACAGGAAAGAAAGTAAAAATGATGCAAAATAAAGCCGCCAGATTATTTGCATCAAAAAAATTTGATTTATGGGATATATACAGAGAAAAGTCAATAATTACTTTAATAACATTTGATAATAATAAAATAGATAAAATATCAACAGGTATTGATGAGGGGACTGGTTTAAGGGTTATTAAAAATAACAAAACTTTATTTGGATTTACCAATTCTTTAGAAAAAGAATATGAATTAGCAAAGTCCTTTGTGGAAGATTCTACTGAAAAGGAAATAAATTTTTCATTTATAAAACCAGACATAATTCATTCCGTCAAAATACCACCAGAAAATATAAATATCAATGAAAAGATAAATTTGTTAAAAAAAATAAATGATTTGGCTAGATCAGAAGATAATAGAATAAAACAGGTCACTATTACTTATTCAGAAAAAATACAGGATATAGAAATAATAAATGATATGGGTATTATTATAAATGATAAAAGAACATACACTTCACTGATTATTTTTATAGTTGGTGCTGCTGATGGTAAAATAGAGACAGCTCACAGTGTAATTTCTGGATTATGTGGTTATGAAATTATAGATGATAAGTTAATAGATAAAAAGGTAAAGGATACTGTACGGATTGTAGTGCAATTGCTTGAAACAGATAAAAAAATAGTAGGTGAAATGCCAGTTATAATTTCATCTGAAGCTGGTGGCACTATGATTCATGAGGCAGTGGGACATTCATTAGAAGCGGATCAGGTAGAAAAAGGACTTTCTATATACACCAGAGATATGGTTGGTAAAAAAGTTGCATCAGATATAGTTACTGTGTGTGATGACCCAACTTTGCCAAATAGACGTGGCTCTTATTCATTTGATGATGAGGGAGTAAAAGCAGTGAAAAAAGTATTAATAGAAAATGGTATTTTACGTGATTTTATCTATGACAGGGAAAATGCTTTTAAACACAAAGTTAAATCTAATGGTGGTGGCAGACGTGAATCATATAGATTTAGACCAATACCAAGGATGTCAAATACTTATATTGTAAGTGGCAAAGGCAATCCCGAAGATTTAATAAAAGATACTCAAAAAGGATTGTTTGTAAAAAAGATGGGCGGCGGTCAGGTAAATACAGTAACAGGAGAATTCATTTTTGATGTAAAAGAAGGTTATATGATTGAAAACGGCAAAATAACATATCCAGTAAGAGATGCAACCTTACTTGGTAAGGGAACAGATGTCCTAAATTCAATAGATGCAGTATGTTCTGATATTGGATTTGATGTTGGAACCTGTGGTAAGGATGGTCAGGGCGTCCCTGTGGCAGATGGACTTCCCACAATTAGAATTTCAAAATTTCTTATTGGTAGCAAATGAAAAAAAATTTTTTTAAATTTTTCTATTTATTTTTTTTTATTCTATCCAATGTGAATGCAAAACCAGAATTTCCAATATCATCATCCTTTTTTCCAGTGTGTATTGGTAATGTCTGGTATTATAAAGCATACAAATGTAGCGAACCAGAAAAAATTCTTAAAATAAAGGCTAATATAACTTCTATTGAAAATATAGATGGGATTGATTATTATTTTTTCAATGCACCATCTGTTGATATCAGATATCTTTTAAGGAAATTAGATGAAGGTGTTTTTTTAAAAGTAATGCGATTTCCTTTTCCAATATTTAATTTTTCAATAAATGTCGTTTTTACTCCTGAATTCCCGATGATGAAATATCCTTTGTTAAAAGGCAAGAAATGGAATTATGAAGGTTATGCAGAAGCAAAGATATTAGGTGTTTTCAAAATAACAAGAAATGTAAAGGCTGAATTTGAAGTGATAAAAAGGGATAAAATCATAACTGATGCAGGTCGTCTTGATACATATCATATTAGGGTAAATGTAGATGAAGGAGATGGTAAAGGTATTAAAATAAAAAAATATTGGTATGCAAAAAATATAGGTTTTGCAATAAGTGATAATGATAATCATAAATGCGAACTTGTAGGATATGTGGTAAAATCAGATGTGGATAAAAAAGAAAGAAAAAAAGTGCCAGAAGGAGAAAGTGAATATAAGTAATAAGTAAAATGTATTATTTGAAATTTAATAAAAACAATG
>JAOAAI010000228.1 GCA_026418955.1 Candidatus Goldiibacteriota bacterium
AAAGGAGAATATATGGTACGGGTTCGTTTTGCTCCTAGTCCAACAGGTTATTTACACATAGGTGGCGCAAGAACTGCACTTTTTAACTGGCTTTTTGCCAGAGAACATAATGGAAAATTTATTTTAAGAATAGAAGATACAGATAAAGAAAGGTCAACAGAAGAATCTTTAAATGAAATTTTAAGATCTTTAAGATGGTTGGGACTTAATTGGGATGAGGGTCCTGATATAGGAGGTCCTTATGGACCTTATTTTCAGAGTCAACGTCTTGATATATATTTAAAATATATTGATAAATTATTGGATGAAAATAAAGCATATAAATGTTTTTGCACAAAAGAAGAGCTGGAAGAAGAAAGAAAAAAAGCAGAATCTGAAAAACGCGCATTTAAATATTCAGGAAAATGCAAAAATTTACCAGAATATGAAATAAAACAAAAAGAACAGGCAAAAATTCCATATACAGTTAGGATAAAAATAGACCAAGAAGGTGAAACTGTAATAAAAGATAAAATAAGGGGAGAAGTAGTTTTTCAAAATTTTGTTCTTGATGATTTTATAATTATGCGTGCTGATAAAATGCCTGTTTATAATTTTGTTGTTGTTATTGATGATGCTTTAATGCAGATAACCCATGTTATACGCGGTGAAGACCATCTGTCAAATACTCCAAAACAGATACATATTTATAAAGCACTTGGTTTTAATATCCCAGAGTTTGCACACATACCACTTATTTTAGGACCAGATAAATCAAAACTTTCCAAAAGACACGGGGAAACATCTTGTGGTGTATATGAGAAAAACGGTTTTTTGCCAGAAGCATTTATTAATTATCTTGCACTGCTTGGGTGGTCCCCGGATGGGGAGAAAACAGAAATGTCAGTTGATGAAATAATAAAAGAATTTTCATTGGAAAAAGTGCACAAGGCTGGTGCTATTTTTGATAATCAGAAATTGTTATGGTTAAATGGAGTTTATATTCGTAAGAAAAATATAAATGAATTGACAGAATTATGTATTCCTTATTTAAAAGAATCTGGCTTGATAACAGATGATGATATTAAAAATAAATATGAATATATAAAAAAGGTTGTTGCTTTACAACAGGAAAAAATAAAAACACTTTCTGAAATTTCTCATCTCTCTGATTATTTTTTTAAAGATAATATAACACTAACAGAAGATGCAAAAAAAATTTTGGAGAAAAATAAACAGGATATAAAGAAAGTTATTGAAACATTAAAAAATATAATTATAGAAGTTGGAGTGGAAAAATCAAAGGTAGAAGAAAAAATACGGATTGATATGGAGAAAGCAGGTATAAAACCAAAAGTTTTCATGCATGTTATAAGAGTGATTTTAACAGGGACAACAATAGGTCCAGGTCTTTTTGACATAATAGAGACACTGGGTAAAGATGTGTGTTTGAAAAGGATTGAAAATACATTGGCAAATGATTTTTGATTTTTTTAAAGAGCTATTTTTAGTATTTACAATTGTCTTTTATATTCCACGTCTTATTTCAATCGTATTTCCAAATATTTGCCCTATTGCTACCACCCTATCATGATATATTAATTTACAATAGCCAGTATAAGTTTTTGAATTATTACCAACAGGCGCACCGTTTTTAACTTTTTCATATGATTCATCATCTAAGTATATAGCAGGCATATCATACAATGCATCATTTATTGAGATTATTTTTTCTTCAATAGTAGTAAGATTATCTATTACATAACTATTATCAATAGTAAATCTGCCAATGCGTGTTCTTTTAAGATAGTGTAGTGTTGCTGCAGAGCCGAGTTTTTCGCCAATATCTCTTGCAAGAGCGCGCATATATGCACCTGTTTTACATATTACTTTCAATTTAACAATATCATAAGAGCAATGTATAATATTAATTGACTTTATATATACCTTTCTTGGTTTTATTTCTATTTGCTTGCCTTGCCTTGAAAGTTCATATAATTTTTTTCCATCTATTTTTATTGATGCGTATTTTGGCGGAATCTGTTCAATTTCCCCTGTAAAAAAAGGTATAATCTCAGAAATTCTATTTTCTAAATTTTCTGGAACAGGTGCTGTTTTAATTATTTTTCCTTCTAAATCGTCAGTTTCAGTGGCAATGCCGAATTTTACTTCAATTTCATATTCTTTTTCATAATCAAGATAATTATTTATTTTTGTAGCATTATTTATTAAAATTATAAGTAGTCCTTCTGCAAGTGGATCCAGAGTTCCAGCA
>JAOAAI010000230.1 GCA_026418955.1 Candidatus Goldiibacteriota bacterium
CATAAAAGTCAAAATTGCGCAGCATGATATAGATGAACTCACAATAAGAATATACACAGCAGGATACAGGTTAATAAAAGAAGTGAAATATGAGGGTGCAAGTGCTGTTGCAATTGCAAGGTTAGGTATAGTTGATATAAATATTAATGATTTAAAATCACTTGCAAATGGCACGTATTATTTTTATATCAATGCATTGAGAAAAGGAAAAACCTGCAAATCAAAGATTGAGAAATTTATCATATTAAGATAAAAAATAATTTATTTAAATACCAAGTTATATACTATTGTAAAAAATAAAATTTAGTTAAAAAATTTGAAAAAAGATTTATCTTAAAAAATAAATTAAATTATAAAAAATCTTTACAGATATTTGAAGCAATGTGGAAATATGCAATTGAAATGAAAATTTTACCTACCAAAAAGATGCTTGATGGGATTGATGTTGATATACAAGTGGCAAAGGTGTTGAATTAATGTTTTAAAAAATGACAAAAAATCTGTAAAGAATTAAATGATAAAAAATTCCTTATATGATTATTGAAGGTCAGGCGGTTTTATTATATGGCAACCCAAGGTTAACACGGTATATTGATATTACTCTGGGCGTGGGTATAGAAAAGTTAGATGAAATATTATTTTTAATAAAAAAATACAATTAAAACCTTTACTTTAAAATATTAAAAAATTTGTAAAAGAGACAATGGTTTTACCGGTAATTGATATACGTGTTGATTTTATTTTTTCATTTACTTCATATGAAAAACAGACGAAAAATTATTTTTAATAAAATCAAAGTTTCATTTGCATCTCCTGAAGATTTGATAATACATAAGATTTTTGCTGGAAGACCCAGAGATATTGAGGATATAAAAAATATTAAAAAATAAAATTAATTTTAAAAATATATAAAAAGATGGTTTTTATAATTTGAAAAAACTTTCCCTGATAATAAATATTCTCAGGTGTTTATTGATATTTTAAAAGAGATAAAATAAAATATTACTTTATTGACAATAATTTTCAATAAGTTTATAATTTATGTATAAAATAATAAATAATTGGAGGGCTTATGAAAAAGATATTTGTTTTATTTGTTTTATTTTGTTTTATTATACCTTCCTATGCTGAAATAAAAATGGCAATAAATGAATTTTCCGGTGGCAATTTGGATTTTTTTATAAAATTTAATACTGATGTATTATATGGTGCTAGGGGAGATGGTTTAAAAACAGGTGGAACCGTATCCACCCTTGATTTTTTACCGAGTTTTACATCAAATAATCCAGCATGTCTTGCATATATTAAAGCACCTGTTTTTTCAATGATGATTAATCCAATAGAAATAAGTGATAGTATTGCAGAGATTTTTATAGGTAAAACATTGGGCAGTGAGATGGAAAGGTCTATAAATAATAGTATAACAGATGGAATAGAAAATAATGATGATATAGATGTTGCGCCTGGGGTTGAGACAAAGATGAAATCAGTAAAAGCATCAATTGCACAGGTAAATTCAATACTTGGTTTTGAAGGAATACTTCCACTTGCACAAAACCAAGCAGGCGTGGCGATTGCAAGGGAAGAACGTTTTTCAACAGAAGTAAATCTTCTTTTAAATGGTCTTGGAACGCTTGTAAACATAACAGATACAGATGACCCTGGGTTTAATATGGCGCTGCGTGCAAATATTGATGGCAATATTAATTTTAAA
>JAOAAI010000004.1 GCA_026418955.1 Candidatus Goldiibacteriota bacterium
TATTGAAAAAATATAATCCGTATGAGTTGCAGGTAAATAATAAAATTTTTGTTGACTCTGGAATAAACCATTTCCTAAAATTCCACCTGAACCGATAGCAATTAAAGATTGTATTATCTGCCAACCAGCTCCATAATAATCTTGCCATGGATTCAAAAAAATAAAAATACGCTTTAATCTGTATGGTTCAGTAATTATAAAGTAAAAAGTTGTAAAAACCCCTGTTAAAAATAATAGAATAAAATAAAATATTTTAACACCACATATAAAAGCCATGGACAAAAATAGCATTGAAATAATCACAGCGCCTCCTAAATCGCGCTGTTTTATAAGTCCAGCAATAATTATAAAAGTTATTACAGTCGCCATAAAAATTTTTTTCGTGGATGTCATATTTTCCCTGCTAAAAAGATAAGCAAGATAAATTATATAAAAAAGTTTTGCAATTTCAAATGGTTGAAATGAAGGAAGTGGACCTATTTTAAGCCACCTGATTGCTCCATTTGCTTTTCTTCCAAAACCAGGGATATGGACAGCAAACAACATTAAAATACTCAAAAGTAACAACGGAATTATCAACTTTATCAAATCTTTTTTATCCATTTTATAAAACACGTATCCTGCAACACATCCAATAATCAGCCACAATAACTGTCTTTTAAAGAAATATGCTCCGTCTTTAAAGTTTTCAATTGCAACCACAGTACTACTGCTATATATCATTATGAGACCACTTAAAATAAACACAACTGTGGTAATAAAAAGTATACTATCTATGCTACCAGTATTTAAATTTTTGTTATGCATTTTTAATCACCTTCTGAACGCATTTTTTAAAATCATCGCCCCTCTCTTCATAATTTTTATACATATCAAAACTAGCACAACCAGGAGAAAACAGTACAATCTTTACATCTCTTTCTGATACAGATTTTTTTATTACATCATCCATATTAATTGCTTCCACAACATTTACTTTATCCTTGAAAATATTTTTAATTTTTTCTCTATTTTCACCAAAAGCAATAATCTTTTTTACATATGGAGGCAAAACATCGTAAAGTTGGCGAAAATCAGTATTTTTTTCTCTACCACCGAGAATAAGAATCATATTTTCATTAAAAGTCCTGACGGCTTTAATAACTGCATCTATATTTGTTCCCTTTGAATCATTATAAAATTTTTTCCCATTTATCTCGCCTACATATTCTATTCTATGACTTAGTCCTTTAAAATTTTTTATCACTTCTTGTGTTTTGGAAAAGTTAAGTTTTAAAATATCAGAAATTATTATTGAAGTTATTACATTTTCCTGATTATGCTTGCCTGGTAATTTTAACTCTTTTGTTGAAAAAAGTTCTTCCCTTTTTCCAAATATGTTTTTAACAAACATGTCATTTTCCACATAATAACCGTCTTTTAAAATAGTGTATGCAGAAAATAAAATTTTAGTGCATTTCGCCATAGAACTCATAATTTTTGTAAATTTATCATCATAATTAAGTAATAAAAACTCGTCTTGTGTTTGATTTTTAAAAATATTTGCCTTTGCTTCAGCATATGCTTGCATATTAGGATATCTATCCATATGATCATCTGTTATGTTCAATATAACTGAAATAAAAGGTTTAAAATCAATGATAGTTTCTAATTGGAAACTTGATACTTCCAGAACAATATGTGTATATTTTGAAACATTTTCAAGTATATCGCAAAATGGTATCCCTACATTCCCAGCCATCGCAACCTTTTCACCCAATTGGTCTTTTAATATTTCATAAACCAGTTTTGTGGTTGTTGTCTTCCCATTAGTTCCTGTTATAGCAATTATTCGGATTGGATATTCTTTACAAAACTGGTAAGCAAATTCAAGTTCTCCCATAAATATTTTATTGTTTCGCCTTATAATATCAATCCATTTAGGTGTAACCGGTATACCAGGAGATATAACAATAATATCCGAATGAATAAAACTCTCATCTTTATGGCCATCTGTTTCAAGAATAACGCCCTTTTTCTCTAGGGCTAGTGCATCTTCTGGTAATTTAGAACGGGTTTTAATATCACTTAAAATAATCTGAGCGGGATTTCTATTTAAAACAAATTTGGCAACAGAAATACCGCTTTTACCGGCTCCTAGTATTAATATTTTTTTTCCATTAATATCCATATTCTTACCTCAACTTAAGTGTACTTAATGTGAAAAGTAAAATAATAATAGCAATTATCCAAAATCTAATAATTATCTTTGGTTCAGAAATACCCTTTAACTGAAAATGATGATGTAGCGGCGCCATAGCAAAAATTCTTTTTTTTGTAATCTTATATGAAGCAATCTGAAGTATCACAGATAAAACCTCAACTACAAAAATTATTCCTATTATCAATAATAATATTTCCTGCTTTATCAATACTGCAACTGTTCCTATAGGTCCACCTAGCATCAATGAACCCGTATCGCTCATGAACACTTCTGCAGGATATGTATTAAACCATAAAAACCCAAGCAAAGCACCAGCCATTGCCGCACATACCACCACAAGTTCACTACTCTGAGCTACATACATAATTAAAAGATAATTACTCGTTTTAATATTACCGATCAAATATGGTAAAACCGTTAGAGTTATAAAAATGACAAAACAAAGGCCAGCAGCGAGTCCATCCAGCCCATCAGTTAAATTAACAGCATTAGACCATGATGCAATCACCAGCATTGCAAACACTATATAAATCCACATATTGAGTAAAAAAGGAGTTTTTATAAATGGTATATTTATATATGTTTTAAAAGCAAATGTATTTGAAGTAAATTTTAAATAAAGTAAAATGATTAAAAAAGAACCTAGAAATTGTAAAAATAGTTTCCTTTTTACCGTGAGTCCTTTTGTACCAATTTTAAGTTTTAATAAATCATCTATTAATCCAATAATAAAAAACCAAAAAACAGAAAATAATATAATATAAACGTAGCTATTATCAAATCTCACCCATAAAGCTAGAGAAATAATAAAAGATATAAAAATTAGGATACCACCCATCGTCGGGGTTCCTTTTTTCTCTAAATGCTTTTGAGGTCCATCTTCTCTTATTACTTGAATTACTCTGTACTTCTTTAATTTATTTATTACGAATTTTCCTATCAATACCGCAATGATAAAAGCAGTTATTGCTGCAAAAGCTGCTCTGACTGTGATATATCTGAAAATATTAAAAAATGAAATATATTCATGCAACGGATAAATAAGATGATAAAACATTTTATCTCCTTT
>JAOAAI010000020.1 GCA_026418955.1 Candidatus Goldiibacteriota bacterium
TAAACACTTATTCAAAACCATATTCAAACCTGGTTTTACAACTAAAAAAAGAGGATGGGGCTTAGGGCTTTCTTTGAGCAAAAGAATTATTGAAGAATATCATAAAGGACAGATATTTGTGCACTATAGTGAAATCAACAAGGGTACTTGTATAAGAATTATCTTACAATCCATTTATTAGAATATAGATACGATAAATTTTGAACGTCATGTTAATTGTTTATTCATTTCTATTGCAAAATTCTTATTGATTTAAGGACTGATTATGCTGCAATGCTGTTTTTGTTTATTGAGGTTGATAGCATGGTGCTATAACAGAAAAAACTTTCTCTGGATTAAATTGAGAATATAACTCGTCATAATTCAATAATGAATAATTATAATTCTGCTGTATAGGATCATCACATTCCAAAAGTGGATATGCAATATGGTTTTGAATAATTTCTTCTCTATAATCATTTGCAATAGTAGATTCTAAAGTAAAATTTTTAATATTCGGATATTTCAATGCTTCAAAAAGGGTTGTAGAATAAACCGAAATGTGGATATTGGTTAAAGAAAAAAGAAAATGAAGATTAAAATAATCTGTGATATAAACATTTGACAATTTTAATAAAGAGTGATACAAATCTTTTGATTCATTCGGATGTATTTTTACAATAATTTTCCAATCAGGGTATTTTGAATTTAAAATTTCGGATAGTTTTTCTACATAAGTACAATATATAGAGTGCATAAATGTTTGAGTAGTAATCAGTATGATGTTATTATGTTCTTTAAATTTTATAATAGATTCTATCTCCGTATCGTTTACTAAACTATCTAACTCTTTTAATTGAGATGTAAAATCACCTATTACATGAATATTATTGTCATTAAACTCACAACCGTTCAATAGAATTTTTCTCCAATAATTTCCAAAAACAAAAATTTCATCAGGAAAAAGTGCTTTATGAACAAATGGCTTAACTTGGGCAGGAAATACATAAAAAATATCTTTAGTAGAAATGATTCCATGTTGTAATTCTATTATACGAATCCCTCGTTCTTTTGCAGCATAAATAAGCGATTCATTGTGATAATGTTGTTCTATTATAATAATTTTGACAGATGGGTATTTATTTAATATTTGAGAGTAAATAGTATATTCATATAAAAATTTTTGAAATGCAATACCAATATTTTTTATATCCAAATCAGAAAACAACCCCGAACGTTTAAGTTTATTAAAAATAAACTTTAATTCTTTTCTTAATGAGAAATGTTTTTTTGTAAACACATTGTTTTTTAAATAATTACATTTTGAATACTCAATATAATTAAATGTATAATTCTGTTTTTTGATTTCTTGAGGTAACCTACCTGTTAAGTGCACTGTGCGATCTTTATTAATAATACTAGCAATCTTTGAAAATAAAAATGGCTGATATTGATAATTATTCAATCTATCCTTTGATTTTAAAAATCTAATGTTATTAGAAAAGAATAATGTATCTACTGAAAATGGACTAAGCTGGCTTTCTTCTTTCTTAAAATTTTTAGCCACATGAGTTAAATTTTTAAGCACATGAAAAAAAATATAAGTAAATAAACTCTTATCAAAAGTAATGCGTTGGTTATACTTTTTGACGTAATTTACTTTTAGTCCATCCAACACTATTTTTAGTGCATTCAATGTATAACCATCAAACAAAGAAATATCAGTAATTGTACTGTAAAACTTTTTCTTAAATTCTGTGAATGTTTGATTATTATCTAAAGTAAGATTCATAATATATTTTAAGATTTGCCAATGCTTTGAATAATTTTTTTTATGTCTTGTTCATTAATATAATTAATGAGAATTCCTTTCAAGGAACCCCAAAATACAAACATACTTCCGGCAGAGCACGCGTGTGCTCCATGCTGAAAAGCTAATATAAAATGTTCAATGTTACCGGCACCTCCCAAGGCAACCACCGGTATTTTTAAATGCTCAGATATCTTTTTGATAATATTCAAATCATATCCACTCATTGTACCATCTCTGTCTATCGAATTTAAAATTATTTCTCCTGCACCCAAAGATTCAAATTTCAGAGCCCATTCCAAAGGGTCTCCCTTTATCTTTTTAGTAGCAGAATATATATAACAATCATAATGACCCCGCCAGTTTCTCTTCATATCTATAGATACCGCTATACTTTGCGAACCAAATTTTTTTGACATGTCACTAATCAAATTGGGATTAATAAAGGCATGAGTGTTCAAAATAATTTTTTCAATTCCACATTGAAATATTTTTTCAGCAGTTTCTATATCTTTAATTCCACCTCCGTATGCTAATGGCATAAATGCCTCACTAGCAATTTTTTGTATGAATGCAATATCTGGCGGTTGATGATGTAATGAATTTTCAATATTTAAAATAATTAATTCATCCACTCGTTTATCATTAAATATTTTTACAGTGTTAATAGGGTCTCCTACATATTGATGCTGTTTGAATTTTACCCCCTTATACACACCGTTTTTCTTAATGAGTATAGCAGGAATAATTCTTGGTAGTATGGTATTTTTCATAATTCCAAAAAATTTCTGAACACTTGCATCCCAAAAACATGGCTTTTTTCAGGATGAAATTGGACACCAAATATATTATCTTTTTGAAAAGCAGAGGTAAATATTATACCTCCATATTCAGTTTTAGCTGCAATATCCTGTATATGATTACAACAAACATAGTATGAATGAACAAAGTAAAACCTTGGTAATTCATGAAAGTGATTAAACAACACAGATGATTGAACAGGTTGAACATAGTTCCATCCGATATGAGGCACTTTAAATTCTGCTGTATGAAAATTAAACCTTTTGACGTGAGCATCTATCCATGATAAACCTTTCATTGTACCTTCTTCGCTTGAGTGTGTCATCAATTGCATACCTAGGCATATTCCTAAAACAGGAATTTTTTCTAGTAAAACCTTTTCATTCAAAAAATTTATCCATCCTCTTTGATGCAATTCCTGTATTCCATAATCAAAAGCACCTACGCCTGGCAAAATCAGTTTTGTAAGCTGAACATGAATTGTTTCATCAGGGTGATTCAAAATTTTTGACTCAAACCCTATTTTTTTAATCATATTAAAAATAGACCCACAGTTTCCCGCATTATAATTAATAATTCCTATCATTCCCTATCTATTTTTTTCAAAATAATTTTTTATAAAAATTGATTATGCTAAAGTATCTATCCCAATAAACCTTATCGGTCTTATAGTATGTATGCGGAACGGGTGGTTGTTTTAGATATAAGTTAAACTCATCTATGGTCATATCCATTTTTTTCAAAAAATATTCTATATCAGCTTGCAAATCTGCTGATTCATATAATGGTTCCAATAATTTCCTTTTTGCTTCTTCTTTGGTCATCTGCCCAGCACAAATCAGGTTGGATAAATGGGCATACCTTTTATCCACTTTAAATTTTACAGGCAGAATATAATTTTGATAAAAATTTGTAAAAAACGATTCTCCATGTTTTCTGGAATATGGAACCCATCCTATTTCTTGTTTTAAGACACGATCCGCTTCCATAATATTGTAATTTATATAATTTAATGGCATCACTGTTTCTATTTTATAATAAAAATGATAAAACAAATTTTTAAAGAAAGAAATATACGGATATGATCTGATTTTTATCCGTGAATTTTTTTTAATGATATCTAAAATATTAACCGCATCTTTCTTGTTGTGCACCCAATCTTTAGGCATAATAGATTCTGTTGTGATGTTCATTCCACTAATAATATATTGAATGTTATGCTTGGCAGATAATTTTAATATAATAGCATATATAGCGTGATCTGTAAGGGCTTCTATGTCTATTACATGAGCTTTAATATATGCTTTTTGTAATTCCCGAAATTCTTCCCAATCAATCACATGAGTGTATAATTCAAATCCTGTATATCGGCAAAGCTTATTAATATTATGTACTGCCAATTCACTGTTCCATCCATTATCTAAATGCACCAATAATACTCTCAATCCTTGTTTTTTTAACCACCATGTTAAATACGAACTATCCCTTCCTCCACTTAGTCCCATAATGCAGTCGTATGGTTTATTTTTACTGCTCTTTTTTATTTCTTCTATTTTTCTATAAATATATTCCCTTCTGAAATTATCTTCTCCAAGCATTTCTATTTCCCTATCATATTGACGACAATAATTACACAAACCTTTTTCATCCACCTCAAAATATTGAGTAATTTCCGAATTCATTAAACATCTTTGACATTCCACATACATAATTTTATTGTTTAATTAACCATCACTTATTTTTATCTTTTATCTTTTATCTATGATCGCATAATATTGCTTAATTGAACGATAAATATACAATTTAATATCTATTCTTATCTATATAAGTCAGCAATTCATACTGCTCTAACAACTCTACTATTTTTTTTAATTCTATCACACCCACTTTCATTCTATCAGCAATATCTATCAAATCATTATTTCCATCGCTGTATTGTAATATATACATTATTTTCATAATATCGTCTCGGTTCAAATCACCTATATATAAACCTCTCTTGCTTAATTGTGGCTCTCCATAAGGCCTGTCTCTTATACACATCT
>JAOAAI010000127.1 GCA_026418955.1 Candidatus Goldiibacteriota bacterium
TAATTATATTTCAGCTGTTGGTTTTGCTACAAATGAAAGCAAATTCAATAAATGGTGGCCAGCAGATGTTCATATAATAGGTAAGGATATAATAAAATTTCATTGCATTATATGGCCAATCATGCTTATGTCTGCAGGACTTAAAATTCCAGAAAAAGTTTTTGCCCATGGGTTTTTATTAAATAAAGGTGAAAAGATGTCAAAGACACGAGGCAACATTGTAGACCCTATTAATCTTGCAAAAGTTTTTGGTGTTGATGTAATTAGGTATTATTTTGCTGCTGCTGTTATAAGTGGTCAAGATGGAGAGTTTTCAGAGGAATCAATAATTTTAAGATATAATAATGACCTTGCAAATGATTTTGGTAATCTTGTTAGCAGAACATTGAATATGTTTGAAAAATATTTAAGTAATGTAGTTCCTGAGTATAAAAGGGATTTATTTGATGAAAAAATATCAACGTTAGTTTCACACATAGAAGCACTTTTTCAGATTTATTCAGAAAAGATGGACAATTATGAGTTTTCGCATGCCCTGGAAGTTATTTGGGATATTATTAAAATGGCAAATAAACTGATAGAGGATGAAGCACCTTGGAATTTATATAAAAATAATAAACACATAGAACTTGCAAATGTTTTATATGTTTTACTAGAAGTTATAAGAGTTACATCTCTTGCGATACAACCTGTAATGCCAGAAACATCCAAAAGAATATGGGAGATGCTGAACCTTGATTATAAAGCAGATAATTTTAGTTTAGAAAAAGAGTTAAAGTTTGGAATGATAAAATCAGGCCATAAAATAAATAAATCTGAAATTTTATTTCCAAGAATAGTTGATAATAAAAAATAATCTTATATGAAAGAACAGATAATCGTTGAGACACATGTTCATATATGTGAGCCAAGATATGATGTAGATAGAGATGAGATGCTGAAACGCTCCTTTGAAAGTGGAGTTAAAAAGTTAATAAACATCGGTGCAGATATAGAAGAAAATAAAAAAGTAGCAGATTTTGATAGAGATGGTATTTATAAATCAATAGGCCTTCATCCACATTATATAGATAAATTTAATGAAGATGTTTTCAATGAAATAAAAGGATATATAGTAAATAAAAAAAATATAGTTGCTGTTGGAGAAATCGGACTTGATTATTTTAAAAGTCCTTCTTCAAAAGAAAATCAGATATTGATTTTCAAGAAGTTTTTATCAGTTGCAAAGGAATATAATTTGCCTGTTGTTATTCACAGCAGAGATGCGCATGATGATGTTTATAACATATTAAAAGAATATAATTTAGAAAAAAAAGGTGTTATTCATTGTTTTACCGGTAATTTTGAAACTGCTCAGAAATTCATTGATATTGGTTATTTAATAGGAATAGGTGGTGTAATTACTTTTCCAAATGCAGCTATACTTAAAGATACAGTAAGAAAACTACCTCTTGAATTTATGGTTCTTGAAACAGATGCACCGTGGCTTGCGCCACAGCAATACAGAGGCAAAAGAAACGAACCAGCATATTTAAAGTATATAATAGAAAAGATAGCAGAAATAAAAAACATATCAGTAGATGAAGTGATAATTAATACAACAAAAAATGCAGAAAAAATTTTTAATATTTAATTTTAAAAAATAGTGCTAAAAATAGTTCAAAAATAGTAAAGGACAATTAGCAGGAGGAATAAAATGTTAAAAAAATATATTAAAAAGATAACAGAGCGTCAGGATTTAACGCAGGAAGAGATGACTGAGGCAATGCAGATAATAATGTCAGGCCAGACAAACGATATTCAAATTGCATCATTTATTACCGCTTTAAAGATGAAAGGAGAAACAGCAGATGAAATTGCAGCAGCAGCAAAAGTGATGAAAGAAAAAGCAATAAAAATAAATATTGATGCAGATATTATTTTAGATACCTGCGGGACTGGAGGAGACGAATTAAATACTTTTAATATTTCAACTGCTTCTGCAATTGTATGTGCAGCAGCAGGAATAAAAGTTGCAAAACATGGAAACAGAGCTTTAACAAGCAGAAGTGGCAGTGCAGATATTTTAAAAGCCCTAGGAGTGAATATTGAGGCGCCGCCTGAGAAAGTGAAAAGATCCATAGAAGAAATTAACATTGGATTTATCTTTGCCCCTAACTATCATCCTGCTATGAAATATGCAATGCCTGCAAGAAAAGAAATAGGTATCAGGACTATATTCAATTTACTTGGACCAATTGTAAATCCTGCCAATAATACCCATCATTTAATGGGTGTGCCCAATTATGATCTTGTTGATAAAATATCAGAAGTGTTTTTAAAACTTGGACTAAAACGTGGACTTGTTGTGTGCGGCAATGGATGTCTTGATGAAATTGCACTTTCAGGTAAAACAAAAGCTGCAGAAATAAAAGATGGTAATATTAACAAATTTGAGATTTATGCATCTGAATATTTAGAAAAAGAATATTATATTGAAAGTATTAAAGGTGGGTCACCAGAAGAAAATGCAAAGATTTTAACAGATATTTTTACAGGTAAAGAGAAAGGTGCGTATTTTAGTTCTGTAATTTTAAATGCGGGTTTTGCAATTTATATATGCGAAAAAGCACGAAATCCACAGGAAGGTATAAAAATAGCGGCAGATATAATTTCTTCTGGTAAAGCTACTAAAAAAATGCAGGAGTTCATTGAATTTAGTCAAAATTGATTAATAAATATTTACTGAGTAAAGATTTTAAATTATTTTTTATATATATAGAAAAATCAGTTTAAATTAATGTTATGAAAATTAAAATTTTAGGAGGAAATTCTATGAACATTCTGAAAAAGATTGTAAAAAATAAAAAAAATGAAATAAAAATAAAAAAAGAAAAAATCCCGGTTAAAAATTTATTGCAGGAGATTATAAAAACGCCATCTAACAGAAATTTCAGAGAGATATTTGAAAGTAATCCTTTTGTTATAATTGCAGAAATAAAAAAGAAGTCTCCATCTGCAGGGATTATAAAGAAATCTATAAGTATAGAGAAAACAGTTAAAATATATGAAAAAGCAGGCGCAAAAGCTATTTCAATTTTAACAGACAAAAAATATTTTGATGGAGATCTAGATTATATAAAAGAAGCAAAAAAATTTTGTTCACTTCCAATACTTAGAAAAGATTTTATAATTGATGAGTATCAGATATATGAATCGCGTGCAGCGAGAGCTGATGCAGTTTTATTGATAGCTTCAATTTTAGAGAAAAAAGTTCTTACGAATTTTATAAAAAAGACAAGATTTTTAAATATGACACCTATAGTTGAGGTTCATACAAAGGATGATTTAAAAAAGGCATTAATTAGTGGAACCGATATAATAGGTATAAATACGAGAGATTTAAAAACATTTAAAATAAATTTTTCTAAAGTAAAATCATTGATAAAAAATATTCCAAAGGATAAATTTGTAATTGTTGAGAGCGGTATAGAAGATGAAGATGATTTAGAAAAACTAAAGCAGCTAGATAGAATAAATGGAGTTTTAATAGGAACAGGTTTTATGAAAAGAAATGAACAAGAGATTATTAAATTTGCTTCTGCCATACTAAATACATTTATAAGTCAGCAATAAATTATGTTAATAAAAATTTGTGGAATAACAAATATAAAAGACGCTTTGTATGCTGAAAAGTTCGGTGCAGATATTATAGGAATGATATTTGCAAATAGTCCAAGAAAGATAACAGTTTTAAAAGCTAAAAAGATAATAGATGCTTTAAAGGAGACAACAAAAAAAGCAGGTGTGTTTGTTAATGAGGATATAGAAAAAATAAATGAAATAATAAATAAATTAAAACTGGATTTTGTTCAGCTACATGGAGATGAACCAGTTCAATATATTAAAAAAATAAAAAAAGCAAAAATAATCAAAGCAATCAGAGTAAAAAATAGAAGACAGATTTTAAATGATATTAGAAAATATAAAAATACAGTTCATCTTTTTCTTTTTGATACTTATGACAGAAAAATGAAAGGCGGTACAGGAAAAACATTTAACTGGAATTTAATAAAAGGAATAAAAATTCCTTTTTTGGTTGCTGGTGGAATTGGTTGTCATAATGTAAAAGATGTAATAAAGCGATTAAAACCATATGGTATTGATATTAACTCTGCTGTTGAAAGATATCCCGGGAAAAAAGATATAAAAAAGCTTAAATTGCTTTTCAAAGAAATAAAAAATTCAAGGTGAAAAGATGAAATTACCTGATAAACGAGGTTTTTTTGGAGATTTTGGTGGTAAATTTGCTCCTGAGACACTACGTTACCTTATTGATGAATTGGAGAAAGAATATAAAAAAGCCAGAAAAGAGAAGAAATTTAAAGACGAACTCAATTATTATTTAAAAAATTATGTTGGAAGACCAACTCCGCTTTATTATGCTCAGCGTTTATCTAAAAAGTTTGGTGCAAAAATTTATTTAAAGCGAGAAGATTTATGTCATACTGGAGCACATAAGATAAATAATACAATAGGGCAGATTTTACTTGCAAAGAGGATGGGGAAGAAAAGAATAATAGCTGAAACTGGTGCAGGTCAGCATGGTGTAGCAGTTGCAACTGTTGCTGCCATGTTTGGTTTTAAATGTGAAATCTATATGGGTGAAGAAGATACCAAAAGACAGGCATTAAATGTTTATAGGATGAAACTTTTAGGTGCAAATGTTATACCAGTTAAATCAGGTACAAAAACATTAAAAGATGCAATGAATGAAGCAATACGTGACTGGTTAAAAAATGTTGATACTACTTTTTATATTATAGGTTCTGTTGCCGGATTT
>JAOAAI010000076.1 GCA_026418955.1 Candidatus Goldiibacteriota bacterium
AGAGTTCAAACAGAATTATAAATAAAAGAGGAAATTTATGCCAACCTTAAGAGCAATAAGAAAGAGAATTAAAAGTGCAAAAAATATACAACAGATAACAAAAGCGATGAAGATGGTCGCTGCTGCAAAACTCAGAAAAGCCCAGGAAAGGATTTTATCATCTCGACCTTATGCTATAAAAATTCAGGAAGTTATTTCAGAACTTATAACCAACGTTGAATTATCAAATTATCCTTTGCTTAACGAAAATAAAGATATAAGTAAAGAGGGATTAATTTTAATTACTGCTGATAAGGGTTTGTGTGGCAGTTTTAATTCAAATTTAATAAAGGAAGCACTTTATAAATTAAAAGAGAATAATAATACCAGCTTAATTTTAATAGGCAAAAAGGGACTTGATTATTTTAAAAAGTTTAATTTTGAAATAGAACTCTTTAAATATAATGACAAAAAAATTTCTTGGTTTGATATTGAAGAGATTGGAAAGTTAATAATTGATAATTATATAAAGAAAAAATATAGAAGAGTAACATTAATAAATAGTGAATTTCAAACAAATTTGCAACAAAAAATTGTAAAAAGTGTAATTTTGCCTATATCTTTTGAATTTAATAAAGAAAATCAAACTGTGATTAAAAGAGATTTTATATATGAACCAGATGAGAGAACAGTTTTATTATCTTTAATAGAAAAATATATAAAAAGCGTTTTATTTAGAGCCATATTAGAAAGTCAGGCATCAGAACACGGTGTTAGAATGGTTGCAATGGAAATGGCTACAAACAATGCAGGAGAGATGATAAAAGGATTAACACTTATAGCAAATAAGGTGAGGCAGGCATCAATTACAAAAGAAATTTTGGAAATTATAGGTGGAGCTGAAGCAATAAAAGGATAAAGATGTAACTGCAAATGGCAAATGTTCAATAAAAAGTTATTATTAAAAAATTGAAAAAAATATTAATTGCTGTTTGAATAGGAATAAATGGCTGATAACTGAAGATTGGAAAATTTTATAGGTTGCTAATGGCTCATAGAAAATGTATTAAATTTGTAAATCTGGAAATTTTAAGATTTGAAGATTATTATAAGGAGGATTTGATATGAAAGAAGGAAAAGTAGTACAGGTTATAGGACCTATGGTAGATGTGGAATTTACCGATGGGTATTTACCTGCAATTTATAATGCACTTGTAATTTCTGGTGAATATGAATTATCAGGTAAAAAACATACGATTGATTTAACATTAGAGGTTGCAATGCATATTGGTGATAATACATGTAGATGCGTTGCACTCGGATCAACCGATGGAATTTATAGAGGGATGAAAGTAGTTGATACTGGAGAACCTATAAAGGTGCCAGTTGGACCGGCGGTTCTAGGTAGAGTTATTAATGTTCTTGGGAAACCAGTTGATTATAAAGGTGATATAAAAACAGATAAATATAGTGTTATTAGAAAAAAACCACCAAAATTTGAAGAACAATCTACAAAAACAGAGATGTTTGAAACGGGTATAAAAGTTATTGATTTATTATGCCCTTATCCAAAAGGTGGTAAAGTTGGGTTATTCGGGGGTGCAGGTGTTGGAAAAACAGTTATAGTTATGGAACTCATAAGAAATATAGCACAAGAACATGGTGGATATTCAGTTTTCGGTGGTGTTGGCGAAAGAACAAGAGAAGGCACGGGTTTATGGCTTGAAATGCAAGAATCAGGAGTAATAGATAAAACTGTTCTTGTTTATGGACAGATGAATGAACCACCAGGAGCACGTTTAAGGGTTGGATTAACTGCTTTAACCCAAGCAGAATATTTTAGAGATGTTGAAGGTAAAGATGTACTTTTATTTATAGATAACATATTTCGTTTTACTCAGGCTGGTTCTGAAGTATCAGCACTTTTAGGTAGAATGCCTTCTGCTGTTGGATACCAACCCAATCTTGCAACAGAGATGGCAGAATTACAGGAAAGGATCACCTCAACCAAAAAGGGTTCAATTACATCTGTTCAGGCAATATATGTTCCTGCTGATGATTTAACAGACCCTGCTCCAGCAACTGCATTTGGACATCTTGATGCTACAACAGTTTTATCTCGTGCTTTAACTGATATTGCAATTTATCCTGCTGTTGATCCACTTGATTCAACATCAAGAATACTAGACCCAGATATTGTTGGAGAGGAGCATTATTATGTTGCAAGAAAAGTTCAGGGAATTTTACAAAGATATAAAGATTTACAGGATATCATTGCAATACTTGGAATTGACGAATTATCAGAAGAGGATAAACTGATAGTTGCAAGAGCCAGAAGAATACAGAAATTTTTATCTCAGCCATTTTTTGTTGCATCTCAGTTTACAGGTAGGGAAGGAAAATATGTACCTGTTAAAGAAACTGTACAAGGATTTAAAAGAATAGTGGAAGGTGAACTTGATGATTTGCCAGAACAGGCATTTTATATGGCTGGTAATATAGAAGAAGTAATAGAGAGAGCAAAACAACTCATGAAATAAATTTATGAAAGGAATAAAAAAATAAAGATGGCAAAATTTTTAAAAATTAATATTGAAACACCAGAAAAAAAGATTTTTGAAGGAAAAATATTATTCCTTGTTGCCCCTGGGATTGAAGGGGAGTTTGGAGTATTACCAGAGCACACACCATTTGTAACTGTTTTAAAACCAGGAGTTGTGAGTTTTAAAAAAGAGGATGGTAATATTGAGATGCTTGCTGTTTCAGGTGGATATATAGAAGTTACACGTGATAAGATCATTTTACTAGTTGAAACAGCAGAAAGACCCGAAGAAATTGATATTGAAACAATAAAGAGGAGAAAAGAAGAGAAAGAAAAACTTTTAAAATCAAAGTCAAAGAAAGATATTGATTATGATATGATACAATCAGAATTATTAAAAGAAATAGCAAAATTAAAAGCAGCAGAA
>JAOAAI010000207.1 GCA_026418955.1 Candidatus Goldiibacteriota bacterium
AATAAAAATAAATATTAATAAATTTATAAAAGAGAGGGTAAATGGAAGCGAAAAAACTTGAATCTTTTAGAAAAAAATTAATTGAAATGAGAAATGAAATTTTAAAAGGAATTATTGAAGATAATCAAGAGCTTATTGGTTTAAAAGAGGAAAGTGGTCAAATATCTGAAGAATATGATATGGCATCCACTTTACTTGAAACAGAAATGAAAGAGCAACTAGAAGAAAATGATTTAAATATGTTGAAAGAAATTAATGAGGCTTTAAATAGAATAAATAGTGGAACTTATGGGAAATGTAGCGAATGTGGTGAAGAAATTAGTGAAGATAGACTTGATTTTCTACCATTTACAAATAAATGTGAAAAATGTGCAAAAAAAAGATAATTAAAAAGTTTGAATATAAGAAAACATAAAAATTTTAAAAAGATACATTTATAAAAATAATTATTTAAAAAATTAAAAAATGTTAAAAATAAAAAAATTAAAATAAAAGATTAAATTGTAAATTTTAGTTACTAGAGTTTAGTAATTATTAAAAAATAATAAAATTATTATTTGAAAAATTTAATAAAATTATAAAATATTAAAATTATTTTTAAAATAGAAGTAATGAATTCAGATAAAACAGTAGAAAAAGAAAATCAAACATTTCCTAATGTTAAGATAGATGATACAAATAATCAAAAAGAATTTGCAGAAGAAAATATCAAATTTGAAAAAATAATTAAAAAACTTATTAATTCTATATATTCTTTAGAATCAAATATGTTATATTCTAACATCTTAAAAAGAAAAATCGATGAAAATATTGAAATTATATTAGAGGATAATAAGAAAAAGATAAATGAAAATAATAATAATATAAATCAAAATTATGATATAAAAACAAAATTAAACAAAAACAATGATAATAGTTATATTAATAAATTGATAGATAAATTTGAAATTACTCAAAATAATCAAAATTTTAATGGAGAAAATAATATAATAGAAGAATTTAAAAGTGAAGAAGAAAATAAAATAAAAAAATATGATATATATATTTCTTTAATCGAAAAAATAAAAAATTGTAAAAGTTGTACACTATATCAAAATAGAAATAAAGTTGTTCCTGGTGCTGGAAATTTATTGACAAATATTATGTTTATAGGAGAAGGACCTGGAGAACAAGAAGATATACAAGGGTTACCTTTTGTTGGCAAAGCAGGAAAGTTACTAGATAATGCTCTTTATAGTGTTGGCTTTGATAGAGAAAAAATTTATATAACTAATGTAGTTAAATGCCGTCCACCAAACAATAGAAATCCTGAGAAAAATGAGATATTAGCGTGTTATAAATATTTAATACAACAAATTGAGTTAATTTCACCAAAAATTATTGTATCTTTGGGGAAAATTTCAGCTAATACACTTTTAAGAACAAATAAAAATATTACTGAAATAAGAGGAAAATTCATAAAATTAGAATATTTAACTCAATTACAGACCATACCTATATTCTTTGCTACATATCATCCTTCTGCAATTTTAAGGAATCAAAATTTATACAATGATTTTTTAAATGATTTAAAGAAGCTTTATAGTTTTGCAAAAAAGTACAAAATGTATTAAAATTATTTTTAAAAATATTAAGTTTAAAAATTAAAAAAACTTTTTATTTATTTTATAAAATTAATTTATTTAGACTTATTTTAAGATCAAAAGAATTAGAAATGAAATAATTGTTTAAAAATATATTGT
>JAOAAI010000218.1 GCA_026418955.1 Candidatus Goldiibacteriota bacterium
TTTTTATTCTTTCAGAAATAAATGCTGTCTGCTCATTTAAATATTTTTCATTATCAAAACCAATCTTATCTACCATTTCCTCCTCCACTATTCTTTTTATGTTATAAAAAAAGAGAAGGAATGTCAAATTAAATATGGATAAGATAACAAAAAATGTTTATTTATGATTGTTCGTTAATAATGTTCTATATTAATGTTCACAACTAATGTTCACTAATGATGTCAAAACTCAAAAATTTTAAATCCCAAAAATAATATTTTTAAAATTTGATAATTCAATAACTCGCTTTGCCATTTTTCTATTTCTATTTTTGATTATCAACAGCCACTTTTTTTCTTTGCTTCAAGCCTCGCAAATAAATATTTCGCAACCCAATATTCCACAGCAGCGCAATCAACGCTGCCCTAAAGCTTATTGTATTAAATAATGTTTTTATGAATCTTTTAATAAGCATCCAAAAAGGCGCAACTATCTTATTTTTTATACTATCAACTATATATATCAATTCTTCTTTGCTCAATTTTTCATGTTTATATACAACATTTGAAAAATTGTATTTAATCCAATCATCAGGATAATTATTGGCAATTATACGATTTTCTTGTTGCATTTTAGTGTAAAGTCGCGTTCCAGGAAATGGGGTCAAATGTGTTATCAAAACAGAATCAATATCATTTTTAATAATAAAATTAACCGTTTTATTTATTGTATTTAAATTATCATTTGATGAGCCAATTATAAATGAACCAATTATAGCGATTCCATTTTTATGAATATTTTTTATCAGGTCATTTATTTTATTTAAAATTCTCACATTTTCTTGCTTGTGCATTTCTTTTAAACTTTCCTCATCAATACTTTCCAATCCAATTAATAATATTCTACAACCACTTTTATACATCCATTTTAAAATTTCTTCTTCTTCACCAACATTTATACTGCATTGAGCAAACCAAATTTTATTTAATTTTTCTTCTACCATCCTTTTGAATAATAAAAGCGCATGTTCTTTTTGTTCTTTTGTTCTACCAACTATATTATCATCAAAAAAACATATATACTTCTGTTTAATTGTTTTTAATTCATTTATTATTTCTTCAATTGGCCGTTTTCTATATTTATGACCATTATAAATAGTTACAGAACAGAATTCACAATTCATAGGACAACCGCGTGAAGTCTGAATCATTCCCCAGAAATATTTAGAATTATATATATCCCTACGCGGTGTCTCTATTTTGATATCTTCAAATTTTCTATCTTGTTTATACATTCTTTGCAATCTATTATTTTCAATATCTTCTAAAACTTTCTCCCATACTCCTTCTGCCTCACCAATTACAACACTATCACAGAATTGTAATGCCTCATAAGGTAAAAAAGAAACATGTATGCCACCCATTATAACCGGTATATTTTGTTCTTTGAAAAATTTTGCTATTTCATATGCTCTTGATACATTGGATGTATAAGATGTAATACCAACTAAATCCACCCTACCGATTTTTTTTATTTTCTCATCAAAATTATCAAAATTTTCATCAATCATATAAATCTCTTTATCCGGTGGAGTAAGTTTTGCCAATATTCCTAAACTAAGGGGTGGGAAACAGGAAAATCTCGCTCCTGCAAGTCCTCTTTGCTTATTAACTGGATTTATAAATAATATTTTTTTTATATTCATTATACCTCCATTGGTAATCTAATATAAAAAGTTGTTCCTTTGCCTTTTTGGGATTCAAAATAAATATCTCCAGCATGCAATTCCATAATATTTTTTGCAAGTGTTAAACCAACACCGCTCCCATCTGCTTTTGTTGTATAAAAAGGCTCAAAAATTCTATCTTTTATTTCATCATCAATACCTATGCCTTCA
>JAOAAI010000241.1 GCA_026418955.1 Candidatus Goldiibacteriota bacterium
AAGCTGTTATTATTGCATCTCCATATGCGGGTGTATCAGTATATTTATCTTTTAATTTATATGTATCTTTATGTCTACAAGAAATGAAAAAAATAATAAAGATTAAAAAAATAGATAAAACAATTTTTCTCATATTACCCCATTTTTTGCTAATATTTATTATTTATCAACAGGTATTTCTTTACTTTTATTTACATCAATTGGTATTGTTTTATTACTTTCGTCCTCTCCTGATTTTGGTATAACTGGTTGTTCATGAGTTTTAACTTTGGTTAAAACTCCCTGATATGAACCTGCAAACCTCGCTTGAAAAATTGCAAGAAAAATAGATGTACACATGAAAACAACAGCAAGAATTATTGTAAGCCTAGTTATGAATGTTTTACCTCCAGAAGAACCAAACATTGTCTGAGCAGCACCCGCACCAAATGCAAATCCTACCTCAGAACCTTTCCCTGTCTGTAATAAAACAACAACTATGAGTAAAACTACTATGATGAAATGAATTACATAAACTATGTTATAAATTATCATATTTCCTCCTACCCTAAAATATTTTAAATCTTAATTACGATTCCTTTGTGTCTTATTTATAAAATTTTACTATCTGTTCAAATGAATCAGCTTTTAAAGAAGCTCCTCCAACAAGAGCGCCATCTATATTTTCACATGCCATGAGTTCTTTTATATTCTCTGGCTTTACGCTGCCACCGTATTGTATTCTTATTGTCTGTGCTGTCTGTTCATCATACATTTCAGAAAGAAGTTTCCGTATATATTTCTGAACTTCCTCGGCTTGTTGTGGAGTTGCTGTTTTACCAGTTCCAATTGCCCAGACAGGCTCATAAGCAATAACCACATGCTGAACTTTATCTTTTGATATTCCTTTTAATCCATTTACAACATGATCTTTTACTACATCAAAAGTCAATCCTTTCTCTCTCTCTTCAAGTTTCTCACCGACACACATTATAGGAGTGATACCATATTCTATAGCGACTTTTACTTTTTCATTTATAAACTCATTTGTCTCTTTAAAATACTCTCTTCTCTCTGAATGTCCAATTATAACATAACTACAACCCACAGACCGAAGCATGAGCGGCGAAACCTCACCTGTGTAAGCACCTTCTTGTTTTGGAAATAAATTCTGTGCACCGAGTTTTATATTTGAGCCCTTTATAACAGATGCAGCAGCTTGCAAATTTACAAACGGTGGGCATATCACTATTTCCACTTTATCATCTGGAACATCTTTTAATAATCCTCTTAATGAAGTTACAAATTCAATTGTTTCTTCAATAGTTTTATACATCTTCCAGTTACCAGCAATTATAGGTAAACGCAATGTAGACCTCCGATATATTAAAATTTAAATTAATATTCAAAACAAAATAAAATAAAATTTTGAATAAAAATTTTTTTATATATAAGGAAAATTATATATAATTTATTTTATTTATCTGTTAAAGCAGCAACTCCTGGTAACTCTGTGCCTTCCATAAATTCAAGTGAAGCACCACCACCTGTTGAAACATGTGTCATTTTATCAGTAAGTTTCAATTTTTTAAGAGCTGATGCGGAATCACCACCACCTACCACACTCACTGCCCCTGATTCTGCAATTGCTTTACCTATTTCAAGTGTGCCTCTAGAAAATTTATCAAATTCAAATACACCCATCGGTCCATTCCAAAATATTGTTTTCGCTTTTAATATTACACTTTTAAACTTCTCAATTGTATTAGGACCTATATCCATACCCTGCCATCCATCCTCTATAGAATTAATTAAAACTTCTTTACTTTCAGCATCTTCTTTAAATTCTTTTGCAACAACATGGTCTATTGGTAAATAAATAGGCACATTTTTATCTAAAGATTTTTTTAATACTTCTTTTGCTAATGGTATATCATTTTCATCACAAATAGAATTTCCTATTTGTTTGCCTTGCGCCTTTAAAAATGTATATGCCATTCCTCCACCAATAATTAATCCATCTACAATATTTAACAGATTATTTATTACTTTTATTTTATCACTAACTTTTGCCCCACCTAAAATTGCAATAAATGGTCTTTTAGGATTTGTAAGTAATTCTCCTAAATATTTTAATTCTTTATTCATTAAAAAACCTGCTGCGCACTTTTTCATATATTTACAAACACCTTCTGTTGATGCATGAGCTCTGTGGGCAGTGCCAAAAGCATCGTTTATATAAAGTTCTCCTAATGCTGCAAGTTTTTTTGCAAATTCAGGGTCATTCTTTTCCTCTTCTTTATAGAATCTCACGTTTTCAAGCAATAAAACTTCTCCATCTTTTAAATTATTAACTTCTTTCTCTACTTCAGGTCCAATACAATCTCTTACAAATTTTACTTCTTTTCCAAGCAGTTCACTTAACTTTTTAGCAACAACATCTAATGAAAATTCAGGAGATGGACCACCCTTAGGTCTGCCAAGATGTGACATCAAAATTAATCTTCCACCATTTTCAATAACATATTTAATAGAAGGAAGTGAAGCAACTATTCTTTTATCTGATGTAATATTTCTGTTCTCATCAAGCGGCACATTAAAATCAACACGCATTAAAACGCGTTTGCCTTTTAATTCATCTTTTAAATCTTCTATGGATAATTTGGCCATAATGCACCTCACTTACAATATTTTTTTATTAATAAACAGAGATACTAAAAGGCGCCTCTGTTTATTTTATATAACTTATATACCTTTTTCAATAATATAATCAACTAAATCAACAACTCTACAGGAATAACCCCATTCATTATCATACCAAGAAACAACTTTTACCATATTATCAACAACATACGTTGACTGACCATCAACTATTGATGATCTTGAATCATTAAGAAAATCTCTGGAGACAAGTGGTAGGTCTGTATAACCTAAAATACCTTTTAATTCTCCTTCTGCTGCCTCTTTTAAGAATCCATTTATTTCTTCCTTTGTAACATTTCTTTTCATCTCAAAAGTAACATCAACAACAGAAACATTGGGTGTTGGTACTCTCATAGCATATCCATTTAACTTGCCTTTTAATTCTGGAATTACAAGCCCTATGGCTTTTGCAGCACCAGTTGTTGTAGGTATCATGGAAAGTGCAGCAGCACGTGCTCTTCTTAAATCCTTATGTGGTAAATCAAGTATGCGCTGGTCATTTGTATATGAATGAATTGTCACCATTAATCCTTTCACTATACCGATTTTGTCATGTAATACTTTTGTAAGTGGTGCAAGACAGTTTGTCGTACATGATGCATTTGATATTACGTGATGATTTTTTGGATCATAAGATTTTTCATTTACACCTAGAACTATTGTAATATCTTCATTTTTTGCTGGTGCTGTTATTATAACTTTTTTAGTTCCACCTGAAGTTATATGAACAACAGCTTTTTCTTTCTCTGTAAACAACCCAGTTGATTCAATAACAATGTCAACACCTAGAGAAGACCATTTCAAGGCTGCTGGATCTTTTTCTTTAAATATTTTAATTTTCTTACCATCAACAACCATTATATCTTCGCCCTCTACACCAACTTCACCATTGTAAATTCCTTGAATAGAATCATACTTAAAAAGATGGGCAAGTGTTTTTGCATCTGTAATATCATTTACAGCGATAACCTCAAATTTAGCCGTTTTTTTGGCAAACAAAGCCCTAAGCACATTTCTACCGATTCTTCCAAAACCATTAATTCCAACTTTGACCATAAATAAATACCTCCTTTTTATTTTTTAATTTTTATCTATTATTGACAATTTAATAACAGCATAAAAGACGCTGTGTATTTTTACATATAGATTTTTTTTTGTCAATACTTATATTTGCACCATTTTTCACAAAGAATGTTTAATATTTAAAAAATAGAAGGATTATAAGTTTTAACCAACTTTATTTAAAATTATATAATTTCATTATTAATTTAAGCAAAAATACATTTTATATTTCAAATTTTACATTTATCAAATTTCTGCAAATATTACATAAATAATAACTGCAATTGTAATAATTGAATAAAATAAAAGAATAATATTGGTTTTTCTTGTCTGTCTTTCAGCATTAAAAGAAATTATGGAATAAAATAAAGAAACAGCAGCCAAAAAAGCCCATAACCTTGCTATAAAAACATTATAAACTGTTAGTCCCCTGTCATAACCACCTGTAAAAAATTCAAACCATACAAGAACACAAAATATTAGTCCCAAGATAAGAAAAATCAAATCATATTTTTTCATTTATAATCCATAAGTTTTAAATAAGCTTCAAAAACTTCATCAACCGTAATTCTTTCTATAGGTTCCATTGATTCTTCTCTGAACTTTCTATCATATATATCAATACCATCTCTAGCCAAATCAAAAAGATGCGAAATAGCTATGTGTCCATCTTTTTCTAAATATGGATGCCATTCAATTGGATTTTCAGGACCAAAAAGAGTTATTGTTTTTACACCAAAACCAGCAGCAATATGACGCAGTCCTGAATCATTACCTATAAAAAGTTTAAGATGTTTAATAACATAAGAAACTTTTAAAATATCACCTATTAATAATCTAGCATTTATTCCTAATTCATTCACTATTTTTTCCCCTGCTTCTTTTTCTTCTGGCAGGCAAAATACAATTATCTTTTCACCATTTGCTACAAGTTTTTTACCAAGTTCAATAAATTTTTCTATCCGCCATTTTTTCTGAATCCTTTTTGCTCCTATACCAAAACCAATAGCCCTTTCATAAAAACTATCTTGTATATACTCAGAAAGATCACAGTTGAATACAAGTTTTGTTTTTATGAGATCCGGTGAATAAGAAATATTCAATGGTTTAAGAGTATCTAAATCACGTAGTGTATTCCATTTTTGTTCTTCTTTAATATTTAAAGGCATTGATGAAAAATAATTTCTTCCACTATGATTATGTACCAACCGTATTTTTGCGCCAGAAAATAAAGTTATAAGAGCACTGCGAAATGTTGCATGTAAATTTACAGCAAGATCAAATTGGTATTTTCTTAATTTGCCGATAACACGTAAAAAATCAAATGGATCTTTTTTATTATATGTTATAACATCTTTTATATGTGGCAGCAGATATTTGAAATTCTCATATTCTTCTTTTAAAACATAAATAATTTCAGGCGAATTACAGTTTTCATATAGCACACGTATAACAGGTGTTGAAAGAACAATATCACCTAAATCACGTAATTTTATTATTAAAATTTTTCTAATATTTTTCAGCATATTCTGGGTAATTGCTCACCTTCTGGCATAAAAATTATTTTTTCTCCACCGATTTTTGTCTTTAAAATCAATTTTCCATCGCCTTTTGTCACATATCCTATTAATGTTGCCTTTCTTCCATATTTATGTTTTTTTAATATTTTTAATGCTTTTTCTGTATAATTTTTTTCAAGAATAATAACCATTTTTCCTTCATTGGCAAGATACCATGGTTCAAATCCCATTATTGAACAAGCGGCTTTTACAGGTTTACTTAAGGGTAACCTATCTTCTTCAATAACTATATTTACTTTTGAATCCATTGCAATTTCATTTAATACTCCTGCTAGTCCACCACGAGTTGGATCTCTCATCACATTAATCTTTATACCAGATAATATCAGTTTTTCAATCATATCATTTAAAGGGGCACAATCACTTTTTATATTCGCATCAAATGAAATACCTTCTCTATCTTTTAAAATTGCTATTTCATGCTCACCAATATTACCAGTTATTATAACAACATTTCCTGGTTTTGCATTAGTAGATGAAATTTTAATATCAGGTTTTATAAGTTCTCCAAAACCTGTTGTGTTTATAAAA
>JAOAAI010000028.1 GCA_026418955.1 Candidatus Goldiibacteriota bacterium
ATCCTATCCTGTGGAAAATGTAATAGACCCCACAGGTGCAGGTGATTCATTTGCAGGTGCTTTTATTGGTTTTCTTGCAAAAGAAAAAAATATAGATGAAAGAAATTTAAAAAAAGCAATTGTTTATGGTAATGTAGTTGCATCATATACAGTTGAAGGATTTGGTATAGATAGATTATATAATATAAATATGAATGATATAAATAATAGAATAAATTCTATAAAAAGATGTGTAGAATTTTAAATTAATAAAATTCTTTTATATTTTAAAAAATAATAAGGAGATTTAAGAAATGTTTGAAAATGTTGAAAGTAATAGATTGAAAAACATAGCTCCATATGTTTTAGGAGTTGTAAAAAAAGAACTAATTACTTTAAGAAAACAAGGGAAAGATGTTATAGATTTTGGTATGGGAAATCCCGATGGCGCAACTCCACAACACAT
Source organism: Candidatus Goldiibacteriota bacterium (assembly GCA_026418955.1). Taxonomy (GTDB): domain Bacteria; phylum Oederibacteriota; class PGYV01; order PGYV01; family DSYL01; genus DSYL01. The sequence continues at coordinate 446 of JAOAAI010000028.1, forward strand.
AGTTGATAAATTAATAGAAGCAGTAAAAAATCCAAAAAATCATAGATATTCTGCTTCACGTGGTATATATAAGTTAAATCTTGCAATAACTGATTGGTATAAAAGGCGTTTTGGAGTGGAACTTGATCCTGAGAAAGAAGCAATAACAACCATAGGGGCAAAGGAAGGTATATCGCATCTAATGTATGCTATAATAAATAGTGGTGATTCTGTTATTGTACCTACACCATGTTATCCTATACATGCTATATCTGTAACTCTTGCTGGCGGAAATGTAATTTCTGTTCCTGTTATAAAGGGGCGGGATTTTTTTGAGGATATGGTAAAAACAGTTCAAAATGTTTGGCCAAAACCTAAGATTCTTTTTTTAAATTATCCACATAATCCAACAACAGAGGTTGTTGATTTGAAATTTTTTGAGAAGATTGTTGATTTTGCGAAAAAAAATGAAATGATAGTATTGCATGATAATGCATATGCAGAGATATATTTTGATGATTATTTACCTCCTTCTTTTTTACAGGTACCTGGGGCAAAGGATATTGGCGCTGAGTTTTATACATTATCAAAAACATTCAATATGCCTGGTTGGCGTGTTGGATTTATGGTTGGCAATAGAGCACTTGTTCATGCTCTTGAAAGAATAAAAAGTTATCTTGATTATGGAATATTTCAGCCAATACAGATAGCTGCTATTCATGCTTTGAATTCGCGAGATGATTGTGTTAAAGATATAAGAGAAACATACAAATCAAGACGTGACGTTTTAGTTGAAGGTCTTCAAAAACTTGGCTGGGAAGTTGAAAAACCTAAAGCTACTATGTTTGTCTGGGCAAAAATACCTGAGAAATTTAAAAATATGAATTCTGTGGATTTTTCAATGAAAATGATACATGAAGCTGAAGTTGCAGTCTCACCTGGTTCAGGATTTGGAGAAGGTGGAGAAGGTTATGTAAGATTTGCCTTGATTGAAAATGAACAGAGGATAAAGCAAGCTTTAAGAAATATTAAAAAGTTAATGAATTCATAAGGAGGTTTTAATGATTTCTGAAAGATTGAAAAAAGTAGCACCGTCCATAACACTTGCAATTGATGCAAAGGCAAAACAAATGAAAAAGGATGGTATAGATATTATTGGTTTTGGGGCAGGTGAACCAGATTTTAATACGCCGGAAAACATAAAAGAAGCTGGTATTAAAGCAATAAAAGATAATCAAACAAGATATACTCCTGCATCAGGCATGATTGAATTAAAAACAGCTGTTGTAGAAAAATTTAAAAAGGACAATAATTTGGATTATAAACCATCAGATATAATTATATCATGTGGCGCAAAACATTCACTTTTTAATATTTTTATGGCTGTATTGAATCCAGGAGATGAAGTTATTATTTTTTCTCCATATTGGGTTTCTTATGAAGAACAAGTAAAAATAGCAGATGGTATCCCTGTTTTTGTAGAACTGGATGAATCAAGAAATTTTGAAATTGATTTTGATTTACTGAATAAAAAAATAACAAAAAAAACAAAGGCAATGATAATAAATTCTCCATCAAATCCAACAGGTACTATTTTTTCTCAACAAACATTACAGAAACTTGCTGAAATAGCGTTGAAAAATAATATACTTATTATTTCCGATGAAATTTATGAAAAATTAATTTACAATGGTAAAAAACATGTCTCAATTGCATCTCTTTCTAAAGAAGTAAAAGCAAAAACAGTAGTTGTAAATGGTGTTTCAAAAACATATGCAATGACAGGATGGCGTATTGGTTATATTGCAGCGGAAGATAAAGAGATTATTTCAGCAATAGATAATTTACAATCCCATTCAACTTCCAATCCAACAACACCAGCACAGATAGCTGCTATAGAGGCATTGAAAACTCCTGAATCAATTATTCAGGCAATGGTTGATGAATTTGATAAAAGAAGAAAACATATTTTGAAAAGAGTCAGAGATATTAATGGTTTGACAGCAGTTGAGCCAGAAGGTGCTTTTTACATATTTCCAAATTTTAGTTCTTTTATAGGCAAAACAATAAAAGGTAAAACTATAAATGGTTCTCTCGACCTTGCCGAGGTGCTTTTAAACGAAGCTAAAGTTGCAGTAGTTCCTGGGATTGCTTTTGGTACTGATAAACATTTTAGATTATCTTATGCAACATCAATGGCAAATATTGATAAAGGATTGGATAGAATAGCTGAAATTTTAAAATAAATTATGATAAAAATAAAAAAAGAAAAAGAACAACCATATGAAGAAAAGGATCCAATCTGGTTTAAAGAAGTGACCTGCAAGGTCTGTGGAGCAAAACATAAAACACCTCGTGTTAAACCATCATTTATAAAGGTTAAATCAGTTGACTCTGATTTTCATAAGACCTATGAATTTGTAAATCCCATATTATATGCTATTACTACTTGTAATGAATGTAATTATTCAGCCAGAAACGAAGATTATGATAAAGTGACTCTTGAATATCATAAAGAAATCATAGATCTAGGCCTATCAATTAAAAATGCTAAAAAAAATGTTATATTTAAAAATGACAGAAATCCGTCATTAGATGAAGTTGTAAATAAACATCTCCTAGCAATATTTTTTTACAAAAATTTTAAACCAGAGAATCCAAATATAATTTCTGGACTTTATATGCATCTCGTGTGGCTTTATCGTGACGCTGGAATTGTAGAAAAAGAAAAAGAATATATGAAATATGCCATAGAATATTATATAAAAACATATGAAAGAGGAACACAGATTCCTGAAAAAATAGGTATACCAGGTATAATGTATCTTATTGGAGAATTAAACAGGCGACTCGGAAATTATACTGATGCGGTATACTGGTTTTCAAAAGTTATAAAAAGTGATATGATAGATAATTATCCGAATATAAAAAATTTAACCCATGAAGCATGGGAAAAGATAAATGAAGAGAAGAAAAAAATGAAGGAATAAAAAATACTTATTAAATTATACAGCAGGAGGCAAAAATGAAAATATTGATGGCTGCCGATACCTATAGACCCAGAGTGAATGGTGTAGTAACTTCTATTGATACATTTTCATATGAATATAGAAAATTAGGACATGAAGTTACAATTGTGGCTCCGGAATATCCTGCAAACCAAAAAGATTTTAAGGATGATCTGGATAAGGAAAATGAAAAATTTGTTATAAGGCTTCCTTCCAGATATGTTTTTTTTGATCCAGAAGACAGATGGGCAAGAACACATACAGGTGAAGCAAGAAAAATAATAAAAGAAAAAATATTAACTCAGAAATTTGATATTATACATTCTCATGTTCCGGGCCCTCTTGGCAATGCTGCTATTTCCTGGGCAAAATCAATGAACTGTCCTGTTATAAATACTTATCATACACTTTTTGAACAGTATGTTCATTATATTAAAATAATTCCTAGAAAAATCGGTTCATGGCTTGCCAGGATAATAAGCAGAGATTTTTGTAACAAACATGATCTAATAATCTGCCCTTCTACACAGATGAAACAGACATTAATCTCCTATGGTGTTAGAAAAGATTTACCAATAGAAGTCAATCCAACAGGTATTAAGATAGAAAAGTTTGCAAATTGTGATGGTGATGCTTTTAGACAAAAATATGGGATATCAAAAGATACTATTTTATTACTTTTCATGGGTCGTATTGGATTTGAAAAAAATATACCCTTTTTATTTAAAATGCTAAAACGTGTTTTAAAAGAAAAACCAAATACTAAATTAATAGTTGCTGGCAAGGGTCCTGCTGAATCAGCGGTACAGCAGGCAGCAAAAGATGAAGGTGTATTTGAAAATGTTATTTTTATGGGATATTTAGAATCGCAAGATTGGGCTAACTGTTATGCTGCTGCGGATTTATTTACCTTTGCATCTGTTACAGAAACGCAGGGATTGGTTGTCACTGAAGCAATGGCTGCAAGAACTCCTGTTGTTGCAATTGCTGAGATGGGCGTTGCAGAAGTTATGGCAGCTGGTAAGGGCGGCATTGCAACAAGATATGATTTAGATGAATTTACTGATGCTGTTTTAAAAATGCTAAATGATAAAGAACTTTATCAGAAGAAAAAAGCAGAAACATATGATTATGCTAAAGAATGGTCATCAACTGCAATGGCCATAAGACAGTTAAAAATATATGAAAAGGCAATTGAAATACACAAAACCAAAAAGATTAAAGGATAAAATTTAATCAAGAGGATTATATTATGATTAAAAGAATAATTATTTTCTTAATTTTAATTTGTATTTTTATTTATAGTTGTAAAAATAACAAAAAATATAAGGTGACTTTGATTAAAATTATGTCTTCATCATGTGAAGAATGTGTTACAAAATATAAACCAATGATTGAAGAAATAAAAAAAGAATTTTCAAAAGAACCGGTTAAATTTATTATATATGATACAAGCACTGATGAGGGGGTGAAAATCGCAAATCAGTATGGTATAACAAAATTACCAACATTTATTTTTTTAGATGAAAATGGGGTAGAATATTTCAGAATGAAAGATATAATAATAAAAGAAGCAATATCAGCCATAATTTCAACAAAATTAAAAGAATATAAGGATGGTAAAAAATGAGCAGAATTATAGTTAGAAATATCAATCCAAAACCACAGAAGAGAATAAAAAACATGGGTTTCACATCTTTAAAATTCAAAAGGAAAAGTGCTTTTAATATTTCAGGCAAAGGAACTGTACCAAAAGGATATGCAAAAGGCAGTAGAATAAACAGAGATAAATAATGAATATTTAATTAAAAAGATAAAATATTGTTATTGTATTTAAATGCATTCAACCATTTTTAATAATTAAATTAAATATAATTTATCATTATAAATAATCTTAAAGTGGCAAATAAAAAATTTTTCTATAATTCTTGCTAGTATCATGTTTATCAATTTTATAGAAATTTAAAAGATTATATAGTATAATAAAATCACTTTTAATTTTGGAGGAAAATATGCTATGAGAATAATAATATTAGGGTGTGGACGTTTAGGTTCAATAATTGCCAAAAGAATGGCAAAAGATGCAAAAAATCAAGTTATTGTTATTGATAAGGATAATAATGCGCTTTCAAAACTCGGCAATGATTTTCCAGGTAAAGTTATGCAGGCCGATGGGGTCAATATGGAAATTTATTCAAAAATACTATCAGAAAAGGCAGATGTTTTTCTCGCTTTAACAAATATAGATAATACCAATATTATGGCGGCAGAAATTGCTAAACAGAAGTATAAAGTTGAAAAGGTAATAGCAAGAATTGATGATCCCATACGTGCAAAAGCATTTGAAGAACTTGGGATAGAGACATTTTGTCCTACAACATTATCAGAGAAAAAAATATTAAAAATGATGACACCTACAAAAGTAGAAGAAGATAGGGGTGAATAGAAATGACACAGCAAAATATGGATAAAAAATTTGTAATAGTTGTTGGTGCCGGTAAAACGGGATATAATCTTACTAAATTATTAATGGAAGAGGGGCATGAAGTATTACTTGTTGAAAAGAACAAATCCAGATATTTTGAGTTGAATAATGAACTCGGTGAGAATATTTTTTTAGGTGATGCATCAGAGTCAGATGTTTTAAAAAATATAGGAACAAACAGAGCCAATGTTCTTGTAGCAGTTACTGGAGATGATGATACAAATCTTGTAATATGTCAGATGGCAAAAATAATGTATATGGTACCCAGAACCATAGCAAGGATTTCTAATCCCAAAAATGAAGATATATTTTCTTCTCTTGGAGTTGATAACGTTGTAAATACAACGCAAATAGTAAATTCTCTTATAGAAAAAGAGGTTGATGCAGGTATGATTGTACCTGTTATGGAACTTAAAGGTGGCAAGGTTGAAATTGTTGAGACAGAAATTACTTCTAATTCACCAGTTGTAAATAAACAGATAAAAGATATTAAACTTCCTGAGGACTGTCTTATTGTATCAATAGTTAGGGGAGATGACGTAATTTTTCCACATGGCAATACCACACTTCAAAAAGATGATACTGTAATGGCGCTTGTCTCAAAAGATAAAAAAGCAGAATTAAGAAAAATTTTATGAAAATTGAATATTATACTGAAAACAAAATAAAAAAAATATTTATTATATTTTCATTCATTGCTTCTATTTTGTTTTTTACTGTGATGTTTATTTATACTGGATTTAAACTATCAGCTCCTCTGGATGATGCTTTTATTTATTTTCAGTATGCAAAAAATCTTTCAAAGGGTTATTTTTTTGAATATGTCCCTGGTGATGGTTATTCATCTGGAGCTACAAGTTTTTTATATGCTCTTTTACTTACACCATTTACATTTATTTTACGTGGTTCTTCTTTGATTATAATAGTTACATATTTTTTAGGTGGGGTATGTTTGTTTTTGAGTGGATATTTTATTTATAAAATACTTAAAAAATTAAATGTGGACAATTTGTTTTCAATTTTTGGTGGTGTTTTTTTTATTACAAATGGTAATATATTGTGGGGTTATTTTTCTGGAATGGAAATACCATTATTCGCTACTTTAATAGTTATAAATCTTTATTATATTCTAAATGAAAAAATCAAAGAACAACTAATATTTCTTTCTCTTCTTTCTATTGTTCGGCCAGAAGGCTTTTTTTTAGTTACTTTTTATTTGATTATAAAATTTTTAAATTTATTTTTAGATAAAAAATTAAATAAAATTAATAATATATATATTTTTTTAATACCATTGATTCCTGGAATTATTTATTTTATTATCAATAAAATTTTTACAGGCTATTTTATGCCAAATACTATGCGTGCCAAATCGGATTTTGCAATGTATTATCCTGTATGGCTAGAAATATTAAGAAATGGACTACAAAAATATTTTGATTTTTTATTAAATGTTTATAATGGCGAACATGAGCATTGGTTTTTACATTATTCTTTTTTTGTTTTTTTATTTGCGATTTTATCCGGTATTAGTGAAGAAATAATATCTAAGAAATTAAAATTTTTCTCAGTTTCTTTTATCTGGTTTTTTGCAGGCACACTTTCAACTGTTTTTTCAAGTTTTTTTAACGTCCATAATTATAGATACGCCATGCCTTTTATGATAATATTTGTTCTTGTTTTTGTTTATGGATTATTTTATTTATTGGAAGGGTTGAATTATAATTTCAAAACTAAAAAAAATACTTTTTATTTTTCAGTTATTTTTTTACTTTTGTTATTTAATTTTTTTACAGTCCTGGCAAATATCATAAATTTTGGTAGGGATTGTAGGGCTATTTGTAATCAATCTATTTCTGCAGGTTTGTGGATTAAAAAAAATCTACCCAAAGATGCAAGAGTTGCAATAAATGATATTGGTGCAATAACATTTTTTTCCGATGCTAAAATTTATGATCTTGTTGGTCTTGTTACAAATAAACAAGCAGAAGTATTCAGAAGTGGTATTGCCAGTGTTTATGAAAAAATAGAAAAGGTTAAACCGGATTATTTCATGATTCATCTTGGATGGTTTAATTATGAGAAGTATTCTTTTTTTGGATTGTCCGATAAGAGGTTAGTAACTTTTAATTTGGATATTGAACCTCCATATTATGTTGTTGGTTCACCTGAGGTCTGTGTGAAATTAAAAACTGAACTTTTAGACAGTGGTGATACAATAAAAAATAATACCCTTATTAATGATTTCAATATAATTGATAAAATTGATATATGTGATCTAACATCTGAGCAGGAACATAAGTATAAAATCTGGACTTATTTCCCACCTGATATGCCTGATAATTTACTAGAAGAAGGAAAAGATAAATATACAGATATAACTCTTATTGATGGTGGCCGAGAAGTAATAGGCGGAGAAACATTTTATGTGTATAAT
>JAOAAI010000089.1 GCA_026418955.1 Candidatus Goldiibacteriota bacterium
GAAACAAAGGATGTGGTTATAGAATAAAATTGTTCGCTATTAATGTTCGTTGAAAATGTTCGCTGTTACTGTGCGATAAGGATGTAGATAAAAAAAATATGGAGGGGTAAAGTGAGAAAAGCATAAAGTTTTGAAGAATTGGAAATATGGCATATTTCCAAAATTTAGCAAATGAAATTTATAAAATGATAGAGAAGAGCCCTATTAAAAAAGATTTTTCTTTTAAAGATCAATTAAAAAGAGCAGCATTGTATCCTATGACAAATATTGCAGAGGGTTTTATGTGCGGTAGTAATAAGGAATTTATACAATTTTTATTTATTGCAAGATGGTGTCCATAGGAGAAATAAAAAGTTTTTTATATTTTGCAATAGAAAGAAAATACATAAATACTGAACAATTTAATAAAAATGAAAAAAATAAACAAAGAATTATTAAATAAAATTTATGCATTAATTGTATATTTAAAAGGCGAGATTATAAAGGAATTAAATTTAAATAAAGGAAATATATTTTTTTATTTTAATCATTTATAGCGAACATGAGTTGTGAAAATTATTAACGAACATCTTCAACGAACATCTCTTTGAGAATAAACACATCCACAATAATTTTGTCTATATAAATTATATTTTTTTGATAATTCTATTGATTTTTTAAATCCATCCTTTTTCTTAAAATTTGATTCATAATATTTTATTCCAAACTCATTTGCAATTTCTTTTCCGATTTTGTTAATTAATTCGGCATTTTTATGTGGCGATATAGTTAAAGTTGTTGCAAAAATCTCTATACCGAGTTCCTTTGCTTTTTCTGCTGTTTTTTTAAGACGCAGTTTGAAACATTCAATACATCTTTTGCCACCTTCTTTTTCACCAGCGTATTTATCACATCTTTTTTTCCATTCTTCTAAATCATAAGGGACATGAGTGATATTTTCAATGTTAATTTGCTTTGCAAGTTTTATCATATCTAAAAAACGTCTTTTGTATTCATTTTCCGGATGTATATTAGGATTATAAAAATAGGTAATAACATGAAAACCTTCTTCCTGCAATACATTTATGGAATGTGTTGCATCTGGTGCACAGCAAACATTTAATAATATTTTTTTCATTTAAATTACTCCTTAAAAATTTTACAAAGTTTCATGGTTATTTAGTCAAACATTAGAACTTATAAAACATATATACCAAAAAGAAATTATCTGGACAACCGCTTTTGTATAAGTGACGGATAAAAGATATAAAGATATTAAATATTTGTGTGTCATTGCTGCAAAAGCAGAAATCCATAATAAAAAAATGACATTTAAGTAATTCAGTTTATAAACTATTTTTATTTTAGTTTTCCTATTATATACAAACAAGTTTTTATAAAACTTGACTTTTGAATTTTTTTCTGTTATAAATAAAAATAGATGAGCCCTCAAGTAATATATTGGGCTATGGGAGAGACAGTAAGGATTAAGTAAAACATTCAACGTTATAGTCTCTCCCATTAATTTTTTATCTATAAAATCAATTCATCTCTTAATAAATCAAAAAATAAATTGATTTTTTTTAAATCATATATATAATAACATAAAAATGAAAAAGGTGAATTTATAAAAATGGAAAAGATTGATAATAATTCAGTAGGAATAGTAACACCAAAATTTTTTACATTTGCAGAGCCGCCAAATGAAATGATTTTAGATAGCGGACAGAAATTAGGACCTATCACTTTATGTTATGAGACATATGGGCAGTTGAATAAAAAAAAGAATAATGCAATATTAATCTTACATGCGCTTTCTGGTAGTGCTCATGTTGCAGGATATCATTCACCTGATGATGAAAATCCCGGCTGGTGGGATGTGATGGTAGGCCCAGGTAAAGCGATTGATACTAATAAATATTTTGTTATTTGTTCTAATATTATAGGTAGCTGTTATGGCTCAACAGGTCCATCATCAATTAATCCTAAGACAGGAAAACCTTATGGGCTTGATTTTCCTGTTATTACGATTCATGATATGGTTCGAGCACAAAAAAAATTAATCGATCACCTTGGTATATCAAAACTTGTAACTGTTATTGGTGGTTCAATGGGCGGCATGCAGGCTCTTGATTGGTGTTTGCAATTTCCCGATGTTCCTGAGTCAGCAATAATAATTGCATCATGTGCCGAGCAATCTGCTCAAGAGATTGCCTTTGATGCGGTTGGTAGAAATACAATAATTAATGATCCTGATTGGGAAAATGGTAACTATTATAATAAAAATAAAAAATTAACTGGTCTTGCAATTGCAAGAATGATTGCGCATATTACATATTTAAGTGAAGAGGGTATGGATAAAAAATTCGGTAGAAAATTACAATATTCAAAATCATATAGTTATAAGATAGTCAATACTGAAAAAGATCCTAATCGTGATGATTTTGAAAATAAATTTGAAAGAGAATTTGCAGTTGAGAGTTATCTTGCTCATCAGGGAAAAAAGTTTGTGGACAGATTTGATGCCAATTCGTATTTATATATTACAAAGGCAATGGATTATTTTGATGTGGCTGAAAAATATGGTGGTGGTTCATTGGTTAAGGCATTGAAAAAGATAGAAGCAGAAATACTTTTAATTTCCTTCACATCTGATTGGCTTTATTCAACCGCTCAGGCAAAAGAAATCATAGAAGCATTAAGAATAAATAATAAAGATGTTTCTTATCTTGAAATAAAATCACAATACGGACATGATGCCTTTTTACTTGAAAAAAAAAGTTTAACTGAAAATAAAATTTTAAGTCAGGCAATTAAAAATTTTCTTTCTCATGCTAAAATTGAGTGATAAATAGGAGCTTTATGTACAGAGATATTTATTTAAAAAATGTTTATGAACAGATAATAAATATAATTGAAGAAAATTCGCGTGTTTTAGATCTAGGATGTGGAGATGGGGAATTATTGCATTTACTATGGGAAAGAAAAAAAGTTTACGGTCTCGGCATAGATATAAGTACCGAGGAGGTATTAAAATGTATAAAAAAAGGTGTTTCTGTTATACAAGAAGATATAGATGAAGGGCTTGAAAAAATAAAAGATGATTCTTATGATTATGTAATTTTATCAGAAACATTACAAGCGGTAAAAAGACCTGATTACGTATTAAAACAAATTGTCAGAATAGGCAAAAAGGCAATTGTGACATTTCCTAATTTTGCATCGTGGAATTTAAGATTTAAATTTTTTTTTACTGGTAAGATGCCAAAAAGTCCATCACTGCCTTTTGAGTGGTACAATACACCAAATATACATTTGCTGACTATAAAGGATTTTAAAGAGTTTTGCAAAAAAAATTCAATTCAGATTATTAAGGAAATTTATTTTTCTGGTAATGGAAAAAAAATCAATATTTTTTTTAATACAGAAAATTTATTTGCTGATGAAGGCATGTTTATTATCAAGAGAATAAATGATCAATCTGCGAAAAATCCAGTGCAGAATATAAATACTTGATTTTTAAGGAGTAAAAAATGAAAGGTATAATTTTAGCAGGTGGATTGGGGACAAGACTTTATCCCTTAACAAGAATAACTAACAAACATCTATTACCTGTATATGATAAACCGATGATTTTTTATCCAATAGAAATGTTGGTCAAAGCAGGTATAAAGGATATCATGATAGTTACAGGTGGAAATAATTCAGGAGATTTTTTACGGCTACTTGGAAACGGAAGAGAATTTGGTTTAAAACATATACATTATAGTTATCAAGAAGGAGAAGGTGGAATAGCAGATGCTTTAAAATTATGTGAAGATTTTGTTGGTAATGATAAAATGGTTGTTGCTCTTGGAGATAATATAATAGAGAAAAATATAATTCAAGTAGTAAAAGATTTTAAAAAACAAAAAAAGGGCGCTAGGATATTGTTAAAAGAGGTAGATAATCCAAGCGAATATGGCGTGGCAGAAATTATAAATGGAAAAATAAGAAGAATAGTAGAAAAACCAAAAAAACCTAAATCCAATTATGCAGTGTTAGGTATTTATTTCTATCCAAGTGATGTTTTTAGTATTATTAAAAAACTCAAACCCTCAAAACGTGGTGAATTAGAAATAACAGATGTGAATAATGTATATTTAAAAAGAGGTCTGCTTGAATATAGTTTTTTAGATGGATGGTGGCATGATTGTGGAGAATCAAAAGATGCTCTGTTGGAAGCTAATAATTTTGTAAGGCAGTATGGAGCGAACAATGTATAATAAAAATGTTAGCCAAAGATGTTCGTAACTAATGTGCGCTAAATATGAAATATGTTAGTTGAAAATCTTTTTACATAATTAGCGAACATTTGTTAATAACATTTTTAAAGAACAAATAAGAAACCGGAGGTAACCCATGATATATGGAGTGAAGATAAAAAAATTAACCGTTCATTGCGATGAGCGAGGACGACTTATTGAAATAATCAGAAAAGATGATGATATTTTTGAAAAATTTGGTCAGGTTTATATGACCACTGTTTATCCAGGTGTTGTAAAGGGTTGGCATTATCATAAAAAGCAAACAGACAATTTTTGCTGTGTTAAGGGCATGATTAAACTGGTCCTTTATGATGCACGGGAAAAATCAAAAACTTACGGTGAGATAAATGAGTTTTTTATTGGCGAGCATAATCCGATGGTAGTTCATATTCCCAAACTTGTATATCATGGATTTAAGGGTATATCAGAAACAGAATCAATAGTTATAAATACAATAACGGAAGTATATAACAGAAAAAATCCGGATGAATACAGATTGCCAGCTCATACAAAAGAAATTCCATATGATTGGAGTAGAAAGGATAAATAAATGAAAATTTTAATAACAGGTGGAGCTGGATTTATTGGAATAAATTTTGTTCATTATATTTTAGCTAATCATATCAATGATTTAGTCATAGTTCTTGATATTCTAAATTATTCATCCAATCCAGAAGAAATACAACAGCTAAAAAAATATAGAAATTTTGAATTTATAAGGGGTGATATTAGAAATTATGATTTAATAGATAAAGTGGCAAAAAAAATAAATGTTATTATTAATTTTGCAGCAGAATCACATGTTGACAGGTCAATAATGAATCCTTCGGCATTTTTTGATACAAATGTCAATGGAACAATAAATCTTTTATCAGTTGCATTGAAAAACAAGATTGACAGATTTATTCAAATATCAACAGATGAAGTTTATGGTAGTATCATTAAAGGACGTTCAAAAGAAAAAGATACATTAAATCCAACAAGTCCTTATTCATCATCAAAAGCAGCTGCTGATTTAATTGCAATGTCATATTATAAAACATATGGATTGCCAGTTATAATAACACGTAGTTCTAATAATTTTGGTCCTTATCAACATCCGGAAAAATTCATACCACTTTTTATTACAAACGCACTAGATAATCAAAAATTGCCACTATACGGCGATGGTAAAAATATAAGAAATTGGATTTATGTTGAAGATAACTGTCGTGGTATTGATCTTGTATTACGAAAGGGTAAACCAGGTGAGATTTATAACATAGGTGGAGATGTGGAGATGAAGAATATAGATATAGTTAAATATATTTTAAATATTCTTGGCAAAAATGAAGATTTAATTCAATATGTTGATGACAGACCCGCACATGATAGGAGATATGCTCTTGATTCTGGAAAAATAAAAAAATTAGGATGGAAATGTAGATATAATTTTGAAGAAGCTTTGAAAAAAACAATTGATTGGTATATTGAAAATAAAACATGGTGGCAAAAAAGAAAAAATAATTTATTTAAAAAATATTATAATAGCTGGTATAAAAAACAAAGAGGTTTAAAATGAGAATTATAATTTTTGGTGGTACTGGGCTTTTAGGCAGTGATATAGCAAAAGTTTTAAAACAGGGAAATGATGTAATACCCTTTGGAAGTACCGATGTTGATATTTCCAAACTTGAGGCAGTTATGCATTCTGTTAATTTTCATAAACCGGATCTTGTGATAAACTGTGCAGCCATTTCTGATGTTGATAAATGTGAAGAGAATAAAGAATTAGCATACAGGGTAAATGCCATGGGTGCTAAAAATGTGGCAATTGCATGCAATAAAACCAAATCAAGATTGATTCATATAAGCACAGATTATGTTTTTGGTGGAAATAAGAATACACCCTATACTGAATTTGATATACCTTCTCCTGTGAATATTTATGGGGCTACAAAACTAGCTGGCGAAGAATTTATAAAGACCATTTCCACTAATTTTTTGATTATCAGAACAGCATGGCTTTTTGGAGAACGTAGAAATCATTTTGTTGATTATGTGATTAAATCATTACATCAGGGTAATGAAATAATTGCGGTAAAAGATATGACATCATCACCGACTTTCTCTCTTGATGTGGCTGAAATGATAAAAGAACTTATTCATACTGATGAGGTCGGTATTTTTCATATGTGTAATAAAGGATATTGTTCCAGAGTGGAACTTGTTGAAGAGATAGAAAGAATACTCAAAAAACATACAAATGTGACGGTTGTTAACCAAAGTCAATGGAAACGTCCTGCAAAAAGACCGGTTTTTTCTGCTCTTCGTAATTATCATCTTGAACTAATAAATAAAGATAATATGCCTGGTTGGAGGGATGCTTTAAAAAGATATATCAAATACAAATATAGAGGTTAATGAATTTAAGATTTTTTTTAATAATAAGGAGGAAAAGTTGAAAATATTAATAACTGGTGGTGCTGGATTCATAGGCGCTAATGTTGCAAAAAGATTTTTAGATAAAAAACATGATGTAGTAATTTTTGATAATTTATCTAGACGTGGAACAGAATGGAATTTAAAGTGGCTTAAACAGAATAAAAATATGAAATTCATAAAAGGTGATATCAGAAGATATAATGAAATACTTGATGTTTTTAAAAAAAATAGAGATTTTGATGTTGTCTTCCATTTCGCAGCTCAAGTTGCGGTGACCACATCTGTCATAAATCCTAGAGAGGATTTTGAGGTAAATGCATTAGGCACATTTAATCTACTTGAAGCTATAAGAGAAACAAAATCAGATCCTATTATTTTGTATTCCTCTACCAATAAAGTTTACGGGGGCATGTCTGATATTAAAATTATCAAGAAAAAAAACAGATATGTTTATAAAGATTATCCTGAGGGTATATCAGAAGAAAGAATACTTGATTTCCACTCACCTTATGGATGTTCTAAGGGAACAGCGGATCAATATATGATTGATTATGCTCGCATTTATGGACTTAAAACAGTTGTTTTTAGGCAGTCATGTATTTATGGTTATAGACAGTTTGGTATAGAGGACCAGGGCTGGGTTGCATGGTTTACAATCGCTGCTATGCTTGATAAACAGATAACGATATATGGTGATGGTATGCAGGTAAGAGACGTGTTATTTATAGATGATCTCATTGATGCATACGAACTTGCAATAAAAAATATTTCAAAGATTAAGGGACAAGCATTCAATATAGGTGGTGGACCTAAAAATACACTTTCTTTACTTGAATTGATTTCTTTTCTTGAAAAATTTTTTAATAAAAAAATACCGCTTAGATTTTCTGACTGGCGTCCTGGCGATCAACCAGTGTTTATATGCAATATAGAAAAAGCGCGCAAATTGCTAAAATGGCAGCCAAAAATTTCGCCTCAGGAAGGTGTCAGGATGCTATATGACTGGGTAAAAAATAATAAAGAGTTATTCATAGATTTATAAAAATGAAGATCTTGTTTGTCTCCCATAGTTCAGTTTTAAAATTTCATCAGCAAAAACTTTTAATACTTGCTAAAAAATATCATCATAATATAACTCTTGTTACGCCACCATACTGGATAGAGGGGGGTGTTAAAGTTCCTGCTTATACAGGAAATAAAGAGATAAATTACATAATAGGTAAAACTATTATATTTGAAAAAAGATTTTTTCATTTTTATTTAAATCCAGATGAAATAGTTAAAAAAGTAATGCCAGATATAATACATATAGAAGAAGAACCATTTACCCCTGTTTGCTGGCAATTTACTTATGTTGCAAGAAAAAGAAATATAAAAACTATTTTTTATACTTGGGAGAATATAGATAGAAGGCATAATTTTATTTATTCACAATGTGAAAAATATAATATCAAAAATTGCGATGCTGCTATTGCAGGCAATTTTGAAGCAAAAATGTTACTTGCTAAAAAAGGGTTTATAAAAATTATTGATGTAATCCCTCAGTATGGAGTGAATTTATCCGATTTCAAAGAAAAAATAATCGAAGGCAAAGCAGAGTATAATATAACCTATATAGGACGACTTACAAAAGAAAAAGGGATAGAAATATTATTGGATGCAATTTATAATATACAAAATATAAAATTACATATTGTGGGCACTGGTGCATTATTACCAAAGATAAAAGCAAAAGTCAAAAGATTAGATTTACAAGATAAAGTGTTTTTTCATTCTCACATAGAAAGAGAAAATATACCTGAATTTTTAAATAAAATGGATATTTTAGTACTTCCTTCTATCACCACCAATAATTGGAAAGAACAGTTCGGTAGAGTAATAATAGAAGCATTTGCTGCAAAGGTTGCTGTTGTTGGTTCTGATTCAGGTGCGATCCCAGAGGTTATTGGAGATGCTGGTATAATATTTAAAGAAGGTAATTCTAAGGAACTTAGCAATAAATTGAAAGATTTAATGGAAGATGGAGAATTATTTAGAAGATGTATAAATAAGGGATACGAAAGAGTAAAAAATAATTATACAAATGAAGTAATAGCAGAAAAGATAGATAAATTTTATAGAAAAATTTTATGATTTATTTATGAATCTCATAAATGGTTTGTTAAGTTTGTTTTATCCAACACAGTGTGGAAATTGTAAAAGATACATAAAGGATTTTAAGTATTTATACGTATGTCCAGAGTGTTTTGAATTAATAAAAAAAATAAAAAAGCCTGTATGTGAAATATGTTCAAAACCCATAGATTCGGTTTATACTAATATGTGTCTTGAATGTGTGCAGTATGAAAAAAAGTTTAAATATGTAAAACAAGCTGGAATTTATGATGGTGCTTTGAAAGAATTAATACATCTTCTTAAATTTTATGGCAAAAAAAGGGTTGCAGAAGTCCTTTTTAAGTTCATAATTGAAAATATAGAATTTGAATATATTAACTGGTCAGATTTAATAGTTCCTGTGCCACTTAGTAAAAAAGTTTTAAAACAACGCGGTTTTAATCAAACAGAAATTATAGGCAGGAAAATAGCAGATTATGCAAAAAAACCATTTTTAAATGTAATAAAAAAGATCAAAGAAACACAACCACAAAATAAACTTTCCAGAGAAGAAAGAATGAAAAATTTGCATGGCGTTTTTAATACGGATGTTTCTTTTAAAAATAAAAAAGTTTTAATAATAGATGATGTTTATACAACTGGAGCAACTATGAATGAAATGGCAGAAGTTTTACTTAAAAATGGTGCACTTGAGGTTAGAGGACTTACTGTTGCAAGGTCGGTGTAAATTATATTTATTAATAATGTACGTAACAGATGTTTTTTATTAATGTTCATTAAAGATGTAAAAATTTTTAACATTTTCTACGAACATTTTTAACGAACATGTTTAATGAACATCTGTAGAGATATATTTAATACTAGAGGTGAAGATGAAACCGCAGGCAATTGTTTTACTTTCTGGTGGGCAGGATAGCACCACAAGTTTATTTTGGGCAAAAAAGAAATTTAAAAAAATTATTGCAATTTCTTTTGATTATGGACAGAGGCACAGTATTGAACTAAGCAGTGCTAAAAAAATTGCAAAATTAGCAGGGGTTATGCATAGAATTTTTAAAATAAACGAATATGAACAGATAAAAAACACAGCTCTGGTTGATAAAAATATATCTTTATATAAAAAAGACAAAATAAATAAAAATTTGCCATCTACTTTTGTTCCAGGCAGGAATATTTTATTTTTAACTATTGCAGCTTCTTATGCCTATACTTGTGGGATAAGAGATATAGTCATAGGTGTATCTCAGGTTGATTATTCTGGATATCCTGATTGCAGAAAAAAATTTATAAAAGCAATGGAAAGGGCACTTTCTTATGGTATGGAATTCAAGTTCAAAATACATACCCCTTTAATAAACAAAAGTAAAAAAGAGATTGTTTTACTGGCAAAAAAACTTGGAATTTTGAATTTTATGAAATGGACACATACCTGTTATAAAGGTATAAGTCCAGGGTGTGGCAAGTGCGCTGCTTGTGTATTGCGAGCCAAAGGATTTAAAGAAGCAGGAATGAATGATCCGCAGTTTACGTAAGATGTAAGATGTAAAATGTAAAATAACAAATGATAATTTGAAATTAAAAAAGAAAACTTATTTTTATATGAAATTGCATATGTATATTATTTAGATATTTTTAAAATAGGTATATGAAAAGAGAATAAAAAACCCAAAGGGTTTGAATAAAAAAATGGATTTTATGGAAAACATTTTTAACTTATTATCAACAGGGATACTTATTATTATATTGTTTTATATCTTTATTTTATTTTATAACAAACAAAATTACAAATATTTTCTTCCTATATATTCTGTCATTGTAATTTCACTTTGCGTTGATTTTGCCTTAGGACAATCCAATAAGAATGGTATTAATATCTTTTTATTGCTTGTTTTTTTTATTTTTACAGTTTTTATTTTTTTAAAACATAGATACCAGGAAAATAATCGGAATAATTATGAAAAAGAAATCCATATTCTGGCAGTAGTATTTTTTATTTACTATTTGTTACTTATTTTCAAAACAGCATGGATAAGCGATGATGCATATATAACATTTCGTGTTGCAGATAATTTTATAAATGGATATGGACTGCGGTGGAATACAGAAGAGCGCGTACAGGTGTTTACAAACACATTGTTTCTTTTTACTTTTATACCAATTTATTTTATTTTTCGTGATGCGTATTTTGCTGGTTTACTTTTGAATTTTATTTTTTCAATATCAACTATTTTATTATTAAAAAAATTAACAGATTCAAAAGAAAAATTTTTACTAATACTTGCTGGTTTATGTTTTTCAAAAGCATATATTGATTTTTCAACATCAGGACTTGAAAACTCACTCACTTTTTTCCTAATAGTGTTATTTTTATATGTTAGTATAAAAATAACAGATCTAAATAAAAAATGGTTTTATTTATCCTTAATATTTTCTGGGTTATTTTTAAACAGACCCGATGCAATTTTAATAGTGATTCCAGCCATTCTTTTTATGCTTTATATAGAAAAACCACCATATAAATTTATTTTTTATGGATTGATTCCTTTATTTTTATGGGAAGTATTTTCTTTTATTTATTATGGTTTCCCCTTGCCAAATACCTTTTATGCAAAGTTATTAACAGGCATTGATAAATTATCATT
>JAOAAI010000149.1 GCA_026418955.1 Candidatus Goldiibacteriota bacterium
TATTAAATTATATGTAATAGTTATCACCTCGCTTTTTTATTATTTTTTTAAGGATTGCCTTTAAGTAGGCAATCCTTTTATTATTTATTATACCTAATTTTACTATTTTTGCTTAACCATCATGTGCCTGTACTTTTCCAACTGATTTATTTTTTTTCTTGAAAAAAAATATTTTTTATTGTAATATCACAAATACGAATTAAAAAATAGAGGTATCAATATGATAGAAATGAAAGTTAATGGATTGGCAATAGATAGCGCATCAAAGATGCCGGTCGTAATACTAACAGATTCAGAAGAGAAATATTATCTTCCAATTTGGATAGGAGTTTATGAAGCAGACGCTATTTTGATAGCACTTGAAGATATACCTACTCCTAGACCAATGCCGCATGAACTTATAAGTAATATTTTTAACACTTTAAATATAAGAGTTGATAGAATAGTTATAACTGAAATAAAAGATAATACATTTTTTGCTCGCATTTATTTAGTAAAGGATGACAAAGAATATGAAATTGATTCAAGACCATCGGACGCAATTGCTATAGCATTGAGAACTGATGCACCTATTTTTGTAACTGAAAAGATAATAACAGAAGCAACAGTGAGTGACAGAGAGAAATGTAAAAAAGAGATAGAGGAATTCAAAGAGTTTTTAAAAACAGCAAAGCCATCAGATTTTTTGTAAAAGTTTAAATTTTTTTATATATTTATTGAAACGTTGTTTTGGAAGGCAGTATTGACGTGAAAAATAATGATTATGATAATAAAGAGATCTTTAAAAGTTTAGGAACAGTAGGCACACTTGGTTTTACTCTTGTTTTGTCTACTTTTGCTGGACTAGGTATTGGTCTGGTAATAGACAGATTGACAGGTTTAAAACCAATATTTACAATATTCTGTCTGATTTTTGGAATTGTTGCTGGTTTTGTTTATATTTATGTAAAATTAATAAAAAATGATAAATTATAAAAGAATTATTATAATTTTTTCATTGATTTTATTATGTATATTATTTTCTTATTTTGTTTTTTCTCGACGACAGATAAATGGTGTGCTTGCAGGATATTTCACAGGTATTGCAAATTTTTTTATTATTTCTTTTTTAGTGACAAAAATTTTTGAAAAAATAGATGAAATAATATCATCAAAAATTATAAAGATATTAATAGTTTATTTACTAAAAATAATTTTTTTCTCAATAGTTATTTTTTTAATTATAAAGAATAGAAATATTTTTGGTATTTTAGGTTTTTTAATAGGTTTTACTTTAACGCTAGTTATCATATTTATAGAGAGTTTAATATTAAAAAAATCGCAATTTAAAATGGAGAGATAAATTGAGAGAGTCATTGCATTTTCATTCATTTATACCGTTTCTTGATAATCATGGTTTTACAATTGTTGTTATGATGCTTATTGATTATATAATAGTTTTATTTTTACTTTTTCTTGGAACAAGAAATCTTAAATTAAAACCAGGTGGTTCTCAGAATTTAATTGAATGGGCAATAACTGTTATCTGTTCTTATGCAGATGAAATAATAGGTAAAGAAGATGCACCCAGGTTTTATCCACTTATTATTACACTTTTCTTTTATATATTTATAGGCAATTTAATGGGATTGGTGCCAGGACTTGTTTCACCTACAAGTGTCTTAAGTGTTACAGCGGCTTTAGCTATAATTGTTTTTTTATATGAGTGGATTTCAGGAATTGCCAAGCAAGGTATTATTAATTATTTAAAACATTATGCAGGTGGACCTGGCATTCCAGGACCTTTAAAACCATTTTTATTTTTTATTGAATTGATTTCTGATATATCAAGACCATTATCCTTATCTTTCCGATTATTTGGTAATATCATGGCAAAAGAAATATTATTGTCAGTTTTAATTGTTTTGGTTCTTCTTTTCTGGCCAACAATATCAACAAATGCAATTGGCGCTTTTCTTGCTAGTTTTTCTTTTGTTTTGCGGCCTTTAATAATAATACTCGGTGTTCTTGTTAGTTTAATTCAGGCATCGGTTTTTACTTTACTTACATGTATTTATCTTGCAGGTGCTGTTGCAGCACATAAAGAACATGGAGAAACACATTAAACATTAAAAAATAAAATACTAAGGAGGTGGAAGATTTGAAAAAAATATTGATTGTTTCACTTGTAGTTGCAGTTGTTTTATGTTTTTCTGGTATTTTGTTTGCAGCTGAAGCCCAGGAAGCACAAACACAGGCAGCGGGAAAAGCGACCAAGGATAGTGTACAATTTTTTGCCTTCACTGTTTTAGCAGCTGCATTAGGTGTTGGAATTGCTGCCTTTGGTTGCGGAATTGCCCAAGGTATAGCGACAGCAAAAGCAGCTGAAGGGTTATCCAGACAGCCAGAAGCCGGCGGGAAAATACAGACAATGTTGATCATAGGGCTTGCTTTTATTGAATCACTCACAATTTATGCTCTTGTTATTGGATTGATATTGATATTCGCCAATCCATACGTTAATCTCTTTTTAGGTTAAATAATAAAGGCGGGTTTAATCCGCCTTTTGCACTTATATTTAAATTAATAAATTTTGGAGGCGAATATGGTAAAAATAGATTTGCCTGTTTTTTTATTGCAAATAATTACATTTTTAATAGCGATGCCTGTCATTTGGATACTTTTTATAAAAAATTTATCTAACACATTGAAAAAAAGAGATGAATATATAAAGAACTCTCTTGATAAAATTGAGAAAGATAAGCAAGAAATGGAAGCATTAAAAACCGATTATGAAAAAAAGATCTTGAACATTCAGGAAGAATCTAGGGAAATAATTACAAAAGCAGTTGCAGAAGGAGAAAAAGTTAAGTCCAGAATTATTGAAGAAGCAAAAAATGAGGCAATGAAACTTATTAATGATGCAAAGGTGGAAATTGAAAATGAAAAGAAAAAGGCAATAGAAGAGGTAAAAAATACAATTGTTGATATTTCAATAATGGCAGCAGAAAAGGTTATAAAAACAAAAATAAACAAAAAAAATCAGATAAGTATTGTTTCTGAAAAACTTAAAGAAATAGAAGATGCAAAATTATAAAAGGTGATGAAATGGCAAATCTTGTTTTACCTTCTAAATATGCAGAAGCGATTTTTTTGATTGCTAGGGAAAAAAATATACTTGATAAAATTAGAGAAGAATTGAATGCAGTAAAAGATGTTTTAAACAGAAATATTTTATTAAAAAATATAATATTTCATCCTGGTATATCAAAAGATGAGAAAAAGAATATTTTTACTAATTTATTTTCAGGCAAAATCAGTGAACTTGTTATTAATTTTTTAAAATTACTTATAGATAAGAAAAGAGAGAGATTGATAGATGACATTGTTAATATATATTCAGAAAAAGTTGATGAATATAAAGGTATTAAAAAGATTATAGTAGAGACTGCCTATCCACTTGAAGATGTGGAGAAAAATAAACTGTTGAATAAATTGAAAAAATTGATGAAGTCAGAGGTTGTATTACAGACAATGACAAATACAGAAATGCTTGGTGGCATTATTATAAGAGATAAATTGCATTTGATAGACGCGAGTATAAACCAATTTTTAAATTCAATGAAAAATAGATTGATTGAATTGAGAGTAGATGGCTTAAAAAAGAAATCTGACACTAAAAAGGTATTAAAAAATATTAAAAAGAAAAAGAGCAAAAAAATTAAAAAAAAACAAAAAAGAAATAATTTAATTTGAAGGAGGAAATATATTATGCAGATAAGGCCGGAAGAAATAACAAATATTATAAAATCCCAGATTGAAAAATATGAAGCGCATGTTGAATTATCTGAGATAGGACATGTTATACAAGTAGGTGATGGAATAGCTAGGGTTTATGGATTGACTAATGTCATGTCAATGGAACTACTTGAATTTCCTGGCGGTATTTATGGAATTGCACTTAACTTAGAACGTGATAATGTTGGTGTTGTGTTGCTCGGAGATGATAGAAATATAAAAGAAGGAGATATTGTAAAGAGGACAAAACGTATAATGTCTGTTCCAGTTGGTGAAGAATTAATAGGAAGAGTAGTAAATCCATTGGGACAGCCGCTTGATGGTAAGGGTCCTATAAATACAACAAAATTTAGACCGATAGAAGTCATAGCTCCAGGTGTCGTTGATAGACAAAATGTAAAAGAACCATTGCAGACAGGTATTAAAGCAATAGACGCAATGATTCCGATAGGCAGAGGCCAGAGAGAACTTATAATAGGAGATAGACAAACAGGAAAGACAGCTATTGCAATAGATACAATA
>JAOAAI010000172.1 GCA_026418955.1 Candidatus Goldiibacteriota bacterium
TTTAATGAGTTTAAATTATATTGAATTTTTTATTTCAAGATATACATATATGCCTTCCATGTTTTTTTATATATCTTCAGTTTTTGTTAAATTATTTGGTTATAATATTTTTTCTTTAAGATTTGTCTCTGTGGTGCTTGGAACTTTAAGTGTGATTGCTTTTTATTTTTTGTTAAAAGAAATTTTTAAAGACTGGAAGATTGCAATTTTCGGAGCATTTATATACACTTTTTCTAGATGGCATCTAAATTTTTCAAGAATTGCGTTCCTTGGTATGCAAACAGTTTTATTACTGACTGTTTTTGTATATTTTTATATAAAAGCTTTAAAAACAAATAAGAACATTTTTTCAATTCTTGCAGGTATATCTCTTGGTTTAGCAAATTATACTTATAGTGTTGTATATTTTTTTCATTTTTTTATTATGATACATTTTTTATTTTTATTGTTTAAGGATTTTCGGTTATTTTTCAAAGAGAAAATTTTAATTTATTTGAAAATATATTTTATTGTTATTATTTTATCCATGCCACTTATTATTTATGCAATAAAAACTCCTAAGTTATTTTTTCAAAGAGCAAATGATATTTCTTTTTTTAATGAAATTAAAAGCAGTCAATCACTACAGCCACTTATAAAAAATATTACTTCATATTTGTTGTGTTTTAATTTTGAAGGAGATTATAATGGCAGGCACAATCTTTATAAAAAACCACTTTTTGATTATCTGTCTGGTATTTTTTTCGTAATGGGTGTTATTTACTCATTTTTTACTCCCTACTTTAGATTTTTTATTTTATGGCTTGCTATCATGTTTATTCCAGGAGTTATATCTATAACAATAGAAACTCCACAGTTTTATAGGATTATTGGCGCAATGCCAGCTGCTTTTATAATAATTATACTTGGAATATATAAATCCATAGAAACAATAAATAATATAATAAAAAATAAAAAATTTGTCTTTATTATGTATTTGATAACCTTTCTATCAATTTCTATTATGAATTTTTATCAATATTATTTTTTATATCCCAAAGCAGAGGCGACGTATCTTTCATTTTCTCCTGAAGCATCGCGTATAGGTCAATTTATTAATGAACATAAAGATTATCTGGTTATAATCTCGCCGGCAACAAATATGTATGGTTTTTATCAATGGGAACAAAAGGTTATATGTGATTTTTTAACATATAAAAAATCAGAATATAAAATTCTCACAGACTCTATGGTTGTTTATAGGGCAGAACTAGAATATTTAAAGAAAAAGGGTATTGTAATTATTTTAAGACCATCTGATAAAAAATGGATAGAAATGATAGAACACCAATATAAAGATAGATTAGAAAAGAAGGAAGAATATAAAAATCCATTTAACAATGAACCAATTTTTTATTGTTATTATATTGGAAAGGATGATATCATTATTTCAAAAGATACAAATTTGATTATAAGAATGGAGTGAATCTTGAAAAAAGCACTTGAATTTACAATTGATAGAAATTATATTGCTTTTAAAGAGACATTGAGTGTTAGAGAAGCAATTAAAAGATTGAGAAAAAGTGCAAGTGAAGATATGATTTTCTATGCTTATGTGGTTGATAATAGGCGAGTTTTAAGAGGTGTTTTGTCTCTACGTTCTTTGCTAGTTGCTCAACCACATAAGAAGCTATCTGAAATAATGAAAACAAAAATAACAGTTGTTAATGAAAAAATGGATGATGAAGAAATTTCTCAGTTGTTTTTAAAAACTAGATTTTTAGCATTACCTGTTGTAGATGATGCTTATAGATTAATAGGGACAATGACATTAAAAGATGCCATAAATGTAGTTCGTATGGAAAATATAGAGGATGTATTAAAAATTCAGGGTGCAGATATAAATGTATTTGATAAATCTCCAATCAAAAGAATAACATCAAAATTGCCATGGTTAATTACAACTATAATTAATGGTATTATATGTGGGTTAATACTAAAGTATTATGAGCCGGCATTAAAAGATTTAATAGCTTTGGCATTTTTTATTCCATTAATAACAGCAATGGGCGAAAGTGTGTCTGGTCAGTCATCTGCAATAGCTTTAGAAGGTATTTTATTAGGGAAAATAAAAGAAAAGGCAGCTTATTTAATAATTTTAAAACAAATAATTGAAGCATTGATTATAGGTGGAATAATTTTCATAATTGTATGGCTATTATCTTTTATTTGGCTAGGAAATTTTATAGTAGCTTCTATTGTTGGTATAACAATAATCTTTGCTATATTATTTGCGACGCTTATTGGTGTATCAATGCCTATAATTTTAAAAAAAATAAATTTAGATCCAGTAGTATCATCAAATCCATTGGTTTTTGCGATTTCAGATGTAAGTATATTAATTTTTTATTTTTCTTTATCTATATGGTTTCTTAAAAAAATTTGAAAGGATATATATGAATAAATTATCATTTTTATTTTTGATATTTTTTTTAATCAAAACAATTATTTTTTCCTATGAATATAAT
>JAOAAI010000168.1 GCA_026418955.1 Candidatus Goldiibacteriota bacterium
CCAAGTATGGTATAGATAAACATTTTATATTATATGTAGGTAATAATATGCCACATAAAAATGTTAGGCTTTTATATGATTCTTATATTTCTTTACCTTATGATATTAAAAAAGATTATCAATTGGTAATGATAGGTTTTAAAGATATTTTTAATTCCTATCCTTTAGCTAGAGTTATAGAAAAAGTAGATGATGATGAGCTTGCTTGTTTTTATTCAGGAGCATCTTTATTTGTTTTTCCTTCTTTATATGAAGGCTTTGGATATCCACCTCTTGAAGCTTTAAAATGTGGAGCAAAAGTGGTTTCTTCGAATTTATCTTGTTTGCCAGAGATTTTGAAGGATTATGTTTTTTATTTTAATCCATATAATAGAAGTGAGTTGATTGATTTAATGATACAAGTTTTAAATGGTGATATAAAAATTGAAAAAAAACCAGATTTTTCACTTTTTAGTATTGATTGTTTTATTTCTGAAGTAAAAAAAATTTTTGGTTTGATATGAAAATACTTATTATAAATGTTGCAGGGATAGGAGATTTTTTTGAGCTTATAAGGTGGCTTTATCTTGTTAAAAAACAAAAACCTTATTTTATTGTTGATATTTTAGTTTCAGATAGAATATATGATTATGCTAAAGATTGTCCTTATGTAAGAAAAGTTTATTCATTTAAGACATGTAAGCAAAATGTTTCTTTATCTTTTTTGAATTTATTTACTTTATTGAAAATTAAAAGGGAGAAATATGATGTTATACTAAACACTTTTCCAACATGTAGTTTATTTGGTGATGTGAAGTTTTTGATTATGCTTTTTTTCTTGAAAAACAAAAATATGATAACTTTTGGTCCATTATGGAAAGAAAGATTAAATATATATGATAGAAATATTGTTTTAGATAAGATTGAATATAAAAGTATTTTCGAAAGTTTTGGAATTTTTAATGAAGATATTTATAAAAATATAATTTGGAAAAAAAATGATGAAATTTCATATAAATTTTATTTTTTAAAAAATTTTATTTTTTTTAATCCATTTACTAATTTTTTCAAAAAAGATATTCCAGAAAAACTTATACTGTTTATTATTGAAAAATTTGCAAAACTGAACTATAATTTAGTTTTTTTCAGTAATAGTTTTAAAAAGGTATTTGATATTTATAATTTTATAGATGAAAATTTAAAAAAGAGGTGTTTTATTTTTACTAAGGGTAATACGTATGAGTTTATTTATCTTATAGAAAAATCTGAATTTGTTATAACTGCAGATACTTCTTCTCTTCATATAGCATCAGTTTTAAATAAAAAAGTTTATTGTATTTTCCCGGATTTTTCATATAGGATGCATGAACCTTATAATATAAAGAATGTTAAATATATTAATTTCGGTAATACTATAGAGTATTTTAATAATAATTTTGAAATTTTTGAAAAATGAATAAATGTTATATTTGTAGTTCTGAAAAATTAATTTTATTAGAAGATATAGTTCTATGTAAAAATTGTTTTTTTTATAAAAGCTTGAAAGATTATAAAATTTCAAATATAGCTTTTCATTATGATTCATATACAGAGGAGAAGCATCGATTGATTTCATCTTCTCATTATAATATATATGATTTTATTATTGAAGAAGTTAAAAAATATTTTGGATTAGAAAGAAAAGGTTTTAAAGCTTTGGAAGTCGGTTTTGGACATGGAGAAATTTTAAAAAGATTAAAAGGAATTGGTTTTGATGTTTTTGGAATTGATTTGTCTGTTTCAGCATTTAATTATGCCATTAAAAATGGGCTTAAAGAGAAAGAGCTTTTGGTTGGAGATTTTTTAAAGGTTGACTTTAAAAACACTTTTGATATTATTATTTTAAATGAAGTTTTAGAAGAATTTTTAAATCCTTGTGAAGCTGTTCAAAAAATAGATTATCTTACTAAAAATAGATCTCTTATAGTAATTAGGACTAAAAATTCTTTTTTTCATATAATTGGAGAGAAATTTTTATCTTGGCTTATTAGATCTTTTGGAGTTATAACTCCTTGTGGTTTTAGTCTAAAATCAATAGAAATTCTTCTTAAAAAATATTCATTTAGAATTAAAAAGATTTCATTTAAACTAACAAAAGGTGATCCTTATAATCAATTTAAATTTTCATATTTAACACTATTTAAGGAAATATTTCCTTTTTTCTCTAATTTTATGTATTTAGTTGGTTTTAGAAAGTATTTGATTTCACCTTCATTTATAGTAATTGCAGTTAAGGAAAAATGAAAAAAATTTTTTTTATTGTTACAAGGAATGATAGAGGAGGTTCTTTTGAGTTTTTATTTGATTTAATTGAATCTTTAAAATCAGATTATGATATTACGCTTATATATGGTGGTACTAAATCAAGTTATGGTTTTAGATCATTTTA
>JAOAAI010000199.1 GCA_026418955.1 Candidatus Goldiibacteriota bacterium
TTTTAAGGATTGCCTTTAAGTAGGCAATCCTTTTATTATTTATTATACCTAATTTTACTATTTTTGCTGTACCATCATGTGCCTGTACTTTTCCATAACGAACAAGTTTTAACCTTGACTTAATTTTATAAAATTATTAAAATATAATATATTTTATTAATTTTAAATTAAAAAGGTAAATATATGAATAAAAAAACTATTTTTTTTATTCTTTTTATTATTATTTTATTTAGTATATTTAGTATATTTATATCAAATAAACTAATTTCTTATTCTAAATTAGGGAAAGAAATTTCAAGTTTTAATATAGGTAAAAAACAGATAGCCCTCATAAATATTGAAGGTGAAATTTCAAATGATTTACATATAATGGAACTTTTGAATCTTTATTCAAATATGAAATCTGTTAAGGCAATTATTTTGCGTATTAATAGTCCTGGTGGAAGCGTTGGTTCTTCTCAGGAAATTTACAGGCAGATCAAAAAAGTAAAAGAAAAGGGAAAGATTGTTATATCAGCATTGAGTGATGTTGGTGCCTCAGGAGCATATTATATTGCAATGGCGGCTAATAAAATATATTCTAATCCAGGAACAATAACCGGTTCAATAGGCGTTGTTATAAA
Organism: Candidatus Goldiibacteriota bacterium; assembly: GCA_026418955.1. Classification (GTDB taxonomy): domain Bacteria; phylum Oederibacteriota; class PGYV01; order PGYV01; family DSYL01; genus DSYL01. The sequence goes on from JAOAAI010000199.1 coordinate 624, forward strand.
TTATATTACTGCTGAAAAATTATTTGGAAAGATTGGAATAGATTTTATAACTGTGAAATCCGGTAAATATAAAGATGCTGGTTCATTTTCAAGACAAACATCTGAAGAAGACAAACGTTTATTTCAAAAGCTTATAAATGATGTTCATGAACAGTTTGTCAATGATATTGTGGAATCAAGGCTTGAGCAAATTGCAGCTGCTGCAAAGATACAGGAGAAAGATGAGAAGAAAAGAAAAGAACTTGTTAAAAAATATATTATGAACAATATTGCAGACGGTAGGATAATTACAGGTATTGAAGCAAAAAAACTTGGTTTAGTTGATGAAATAGGAAATATAGATGATGCAATAGAAGCAACCGCTGCAATGATTGGTATATCTGGCAGGCCATTGGTAATATCAGAAAAAAAGAAAACAGGTTTAGCATCATGGCTTAATTCCAAATTAGAAAATTTTACTTTAAAAAACGATTATAATATATTAAAATATCTAATGATTAATTAAATAAAAATATTAAGGAGGATATAATGGTTCAAAATCCTGATTCAGGGAAATCCAATCTTCCAAAAGATACAACTCCAAATCCAATGGATGCTATTTCTGGAGAAACAAAACCTGCTGCTACATCAGCATCTGCACCTATAGAAACATCGCATATCATTGCCACTCATGTAGAACAACCTAAAGATGCAAAATCTTTTTTAAAAGAGATATTTATTGAATCTCCATGGACAAATAGAATTTATCAATTTATTATTTTATTATTTGGTTTATACAGTATTTATCTATCAATAAAAGGCCAGATATTTTTACCGTTACCTGCAGTATTTGGAATGTTATTACTTAGTTTGGTTGCTTTATTTGATGTTTATTTTATAAAAAAGTTCAGACAAAAATATGAAAAATTAGAAATTATAATCCGTTTTGTACTTGCAGGATTATTTGTTTTATTTATGATTATATTTATAATTGAATTATTCAAACCGTTTGATATAACAGTGAATAAAAATTTATTATTGGTGTGTCTAATTGCAGTTTTGGTTGTATTTATTGTTAATTTTTTATTATATATAAAAACTAATAAAGAAAAAATTATTGCAGACGTCTATATGTTTATTGCTATTTTATTTGCTGTTATTTCTATAATTGTTTTTTATCAATATCAAGTAATTTTAAGTTTTTTTCTGATGTTAATTAGTGGTTCTTCTATAATAGCATCTATCAATAATGATCCACTTAAAAAAGATGATCGTTTTCCAACTAGAATGTTAATTATTTTACTAACCGCCATTATGTTCACTGCAGTTTTTGCTTATGCTTCTTTGATTTTCACAAATCAACCCTTAAAAGTTATAACTTTTGGAACTATATCTGACAACTTTTCAAAAAAACCAGAAAATTTATCATGGTCGGGTGATTCATGGTCTTTTGCATATAATATTTTTAACAAAAAGAAAAAAGAAAATAAAATAGGTATAATAAATGCATTATCCCTTGGTATTACTGAACTTCCTGCGGACAATTCTGATATTAAATTACCTAAATTTGTTGATAAACCAATATGGAATAACAATGGTACAAAACTAATATTTACTTGTTCTGATTCAAAAGATGGATATAAAAAAATCTGGGGGATTAATTTAAATCTTTCATTGGTAAAAGAGAATAAGAAAAAAGGTAAAAAAGAAAAAGAAAAAAAATTAAGAACTAAAGAAGATGATATTTTAAATAGACCAGTAGGTAAACCAAAAGTGCTTTTAAGTGATATAAATTTAATTGTTGATAAAGATTGTCAACCGTTGATTCATAGAACTGTTTGGTCACCTGATGGTAATCGTTTTGTATTTGCAGCCAAAGATGATGATTCAGATAGTAATAATATTTGGGTGGCGAATACGAAAACACAAGAATATAATAAAATAACCAAAGGACAGAATAAAATAATGCCTTTATGGTCACCAGCTGAAGATAAAATATTATATGTAACAAAAACAGATAGCTATACATATCTTAAAATAACAAATTATGATGGCTCCAATCCACATGAATTGAATATAAATAATAAATCAGATAGGAGTTTATTTCCTTTATGGAATGCAAATGAATCAAAAGTTATTTATATAAAAAATAATAAACTTATAATTATGAATGCAAATGCAACAAACCAGCAGGAATTGACAAAGCAGACATTGGTTTATTCTGATTATTGGTTAACCGATACTAAGAAAAAAGTAAAACTCACCTTTACTGAATCAGGAACAATATGGCGCATTTTCACCATAGATTCAGAAGGAAATAATCCAAAAGAAATATTCACAGAGGTTTGTGATTCTATGATACAACCTAAATGGTCTTATGATGGTGAAGTGATATGTGCTGGAACCAATTATGTTAATTACAGTACTCTTTGGAGATTGAATAAAGATGGTGAAATGAAAATCAAACTTTTTACAACAAAACATAAAATAAAAAATATTGAATGGGATCCATCTTCTAAAAGAATAGCTTTTTTACTTGAAAAAAATATAAAAGATAACATTTGGTATAATGAACCACATGAAAAAATATATCAGATATGGGTTGTCGAACGCGACGGCACAAATCCAAGATTTATATATGAATCAATAGGTATCATTAATAATATAACATGGGATGATATGGGTAAAAATATTGCATTTGATGAAACCTATTCTAGATGGTATTTTGCTCCGAAAATAACAACAGTGAAAGTAGCAAATGTAATTGATAATAAAGTAAAATATTTATTACCTTATGAATCTTATGCAGAATATCCTTCATGGTCTTATGATGGTCAAGTCCTTGCATATGTAAGCTGGTCAGAATTTTGGCGACCTACACTTTCAAAGAAAATATGGATTGCTCAAGTTAAATAACCTATTATTAATAATAATATATACAATTTATAAATTACATTATTATTACACAATCTAAAACATTCATAAAAATATATAACTCACATATTAAATCTTAAAATATTTAATCCATATTATGAAACTTTTCTGAAATAGTTTAACTGATAAAACATATTTTCACAAAATAAAAATAATTGACAAAATGCTTTTAAAATGTCAAAATATTTACAAAAAAATAATTTCATATGGTGAAAATAATAATGCATAAAAGAAAAATTTTTTTAATAATATTTTTAAATATTTTATTGATATATAAAAATATTTATTGTGATGAAACTCTGATAGGTACAACGTCTAATAATTTTTTAAAAATTCATTTACCTGCAAGACCTGCTGCAATGGGTGAATCATATGCTGCCCTTGCAGATGATATCAATTCAATTTTTTATAATCCAGCAGGTATAGGTAAAAGTATGTTAACTGAATTGTCTTTCACTCATGCAGAATGGTTCCAACAGATAAGATATGAAAATTTAAATTTTCTAATTCCTCTTTCTTTTGGAAATATTGCATGTGCTATTAATTTTTTAAATATATCATCCATGGATAAAACTCTTTCTATTTCACCACTTACTTATACAAAGCAATACACTTTTACTCCATATAGTTTAGGTGGCATTTTAACTTATGCAAAAGAGTTCACGGATAATCTTTTTGTTGGATTAAATTTAAAATTTGTAAATTACACAATTGATTCACAAGATGAAAATGGCTCTTCATTTTCTATTTTATCTGATATAGGGTTGATTTATGATATTCCATTTTTGAAAAAATTTTCAACTGGGCTTGTTTTTAAAAATTTAGGACCTTCTTCAAAATTTATAAATGAAAATTATATGCAACCCATAGATATGAAAGTTGGTTTAGCATATGCGATGGATTTTTTATTATTATCAGCGGATATTGCGTATCCAATAGATAATAATTTAAATTTTTATCTCGGTGGAGAAATTAATTTATTTGAAATTCTATCAATTCGAGCCGGATATAAAGGAGGCACCATTAATCAGCCAACATTTGGTGCTGGTATTAATTATGCTCGCTTTTTTGTTGATTATGCATTTGTTCCTTATACAGAGGAAAATCTTGGAATAACACATAGAATAACTGTTTCATATAGATTCGGAGCACCAGAATCAAAGATAATTTTTAATCCAAAAGTATTTTCACCAAATAGTGATAAATTTATTGATTATACTTTTATACAAAAAGATATTATACAAAAAAATAAAGTAAAAAATTATATCTTGACAATTTATAATGAATTGAAAGAACCTATTTTAAAGACATCTAAATTGCACCCTGATACAAAACTTTTCTGGAATGGTTTTGATTCATTTAAAAAGGTTGTACCTGACGGCACATATTATGGTAAACTTGAAACAATTTATTTAAATGGAATTAAATCAGAATCAAATATAGCTTCTGTTACAGTTGATAATACACCACCTGATGTAAAAATAGATGCAAATCCCAAGATGGTAAAACCTGGACAAATAACTGCATTATATGCACCTATTAAATTTTCACCATATGTTTTTGATTTACACGGCATCAGTAAATGGAAATTGATTATTTATACCGCGGATAATAAAATATTTAAAACTTTTGAAGGAGAAGGAGAACCAAAAGAAATTATATGGGATGGTTCAGATAATACTGGTTTGAATTATGTAAATGCAGGTACAACTTATTATTACATAATGTATGCTGCTGATAGTGTTGGTAACTGGGGCAAATCAATCTCTGATAAAGTAAGGATTTTATTAAGAGAAATAGTAATAACCCTTTCTTCTGATACACTTTTTGATTTGGGAAAGGCGGATGTTAAAATAAGTGTTTATAATGATCTTAAAAAAGTTGCAAATAAAATCAAAACACTCAATAATCCAACAGTAGTTATTGAAGGACATACTGATAATTTACCTCTATATTCAAGTATATATAAAGATAATCAGGAATTATCAGAATACAGAGCAAAAGCAGTTGGTCGTTTTCTGATAGAACTTTTCAATATAAAACCAGAAATAATTTCAACCGTTGGTTTTGGAGATACTCAACCTGTTGCATCAAATGATACTCCGGAAGGAAGAAAAAAGAACAGACGAGTTACTATAAGAATAAAAGCAAGTAAGTGGGAATGAAATAATTTAAGATTTATGATTTTTGATTTAAAAAATAAAATTTAAAATATCGGAGGTAAATATGAGAAGAAAACAATTTTATGATACAACAGTTCAATCGGTTCAACGCACATTGGATATTATTGAAACATTGAGCGAGTATAAAACAGGTGTTGGAGTAACAACATTAAGTAAAGAGTTAAAGCTACATAAAAGTACAGTTCATCGTTTGCTAACAACTCTTATGTTGCGTAAGTATGTTGAACAGGATCCGGAAACATCCAAATATAAACTTGGAATGCGTCTGTTTGAAATAGGAAATGCAGTGCTTTCAAAACTTGATATAAGACAACATGCATCACCTTATTTAAGGCAGTTATGGAAACAATGCGGTGAAACAGTGCAATTGTCCATAGTTGATCAGTATAAAGTTTTATATATTGACGTCCTTGAATCTCTTGAAAAAGTAGGTGTTAAATCAAATGTTGGAGAAAGAGCACCACTTCATTGTTCAGCCCCTGGTAAAATTTGGCTTGCGAATTTACCAGAGGATCGTTTAAATGAAGTGATAAAAATGATTAAATTTGAATCTTATACACCTTATACCATTGATAATGTTGAAAAATTGAAGGCATCTATTCAACAAGCAAAAGAACTTGGTTATGCAATTGATAATCAAGAATATTCTTTAGATCTTATCTCTGTTTCTTCTGCAATTAAAAATTATAGAGGTAGAGTTATTGCATGCGTTTCAATTACTGCTCCTGCATTGCGAACAAATGACGAAAAAATAAAAGAAATGGGAAATAGTGTTAAAACAACAGCAGAAAAAATTTCTCAATCAATGGGATTTATTAAATAACCTAATCTATATCAATAAATATTAGGAGATTGCTATGAAACTGACAGGAATGAATTTAGGTGGTTTTTTTTCTCAGGTTAAGAATGATATTTTTACAGATTCTCATATTGATTCATTTATAACAGAAAAAGATTTAAAAACAATTCGTGATTGGGGATTTAATTGTGTTCGTTTACCAGTTGATAATTTTTTCTTTGAAATAAAACCATATCAGTATGATGAAAAAAGATTAAAAAAGATAGATGAAATAATCAATATTTCAAAAAAATATGGTTTACAGGTTATACTTGATCTACATAAAACAGCAGGACATTCCTTTGCATTAAAAGAAAGAGATAAAAATGATATCTGGGATAAAAATTCTGATAACAGAAAAAGATTTCTATCAATATGGAATATGTTTTCAGATAGATATAAAGATTATGAAAATATTATATATGAAATTCTTAATGAGCCAATAGCACCTGATTATAAAACATGGAATGAACTATGTGATGAAACTATTGATGTAATTAGAAAAAATGATAGAAATCATTATATAGTTATTGAATCAAATATGTGGGGTAGACCTGTTTGTTTTGAAGGTTTAAAAAAATTCTCCGATGATAAAATAATATATAGTTTTCATTTTTATGAGCCAATTGTAGTCACTCATCAGATGGCATATTGGGTACCATTTGTAATATATAACATTTATAAAAAATATGTTAAATATCCAGGCAGACCGCAGGATATTGCTGACGCAAAAGAAAAATTACAAAAAAAGGATGAAAAATTTGCAACTTTTCTTGATGGCCAGGATAAAAACTGGAATATTAAAGAACTTGAAGAATTATTAAAACCAGTTTTAGATTTTAGAAATAGATACAATGTTCCTATTTTTTGTGGTGAATTTGGCTGTATCGTAGTAGCAGATCCACAAACACGGAAAAACTGGACATCTGATATTATAACAATTTTTAAAAAACAATCTATATCTTGGACATACTGGAGTTACAAAAATATGGATTTTGGTGTAATTGATTATACTGAAACATATAAAGATAATCCCAATTATTCAAAAGACAGAATTGATCATAATATTTTAGAAGTACTTAAAAATGGAATTTTTTAAAATATTAAAGAAATATAAAAATGCTAGGGTTGGTGAAATAAATACCACACATGGTCGTATATTAACACCAGTTTTTATGCCTGTAGGAACACAGGCAACAGTTAAAATTATGACTCCTTTAGACCTGGAAGAGATGGGCTATGAAGTAATCCTTGCGAATACTTATCATTTATATTTACGTCCAGGAGTAGATATTATAAAAAAGTTTAACGGTCTTCATAAATTTATGGGATGGAATAAAAATATTTTAACTGATTCAGGCGGTTTTCAGGTATTTTCATTACAGGCGTTAAGAAAAATAACAAAGGAAGGAGTAATTTTTAAATCTCACATAGATGGTTCGGAACATCTCTTTACACCTGAAAAAGTTATTGAAATACAAAATATTTTAAATGGTGATATAATAATGTGTCTAGATGAATGTCCACCGTATCCTGCAACACATGAATATGTTAATGACTCATTAGATAAAACCATTGAATGGGCAAAAAGATCAAAACTAGCACATAAAAAAGAAAATCAACATCTTTTTGGTATAATTCAAGGTGGGATTTATAAAGATTTAAGAGAAAGAGCAATGGAAGAGATGTTTAAATTGGATTTTCCTGGGTATGCATTAGGTGGCGTATCTGTAGGTGAAGATAAAGAATTGATTTATAGAGTTGTAGAATGGTGTGGACCAATGATGCCTGAGAATAAACCAAGATATTTAATGGGCGTTGGTACTCCTGAGGATATCTGGTATGCAGTTGAAAGAGGAATTGATATGTTTGATTGTGTTTTCCCAACAAGAATAGCAAGAAATGGAAATATTTATACTGCAGAAGGACAGATAGCAGTGAGAAATAGTGAATTTAAAGAAGATGATAGACCAATGGATGAGAATTGCAATTGTTATGCTTGTAAGAATTTTTCAAGAGCATATATTAGACATTTATTCAATGTGCATGAAATTCTTGGCATGCGGCTTACCACTTTACACAATCTGCATTTTATGATACGATTGATTGAAATAATAAGAAAATCAATTATTGATGAGACATTTGAAAAAGAAAAAGAAAAATTTTTTAAAAAATATAGAATATAACAAGGAGGTTTTATGTTTATCACTTTATTATTTGCAGCTGAAAATGTACCAACATCAACACCTCCTGTAGCAGATGGTCCATCAATGCTACAGGCGTTTTTGCCACTTATTATTATATTTGTTTTATTTTACTTTATGTTTATTATTCCTAATAAAAAAGAACAAAAAAAGCATCAAGAAATGTTAAAATCGTTAAAAGTCGGAGATAAGATTATAACCAGTGGTGGTATAATTGGTATAATAGATAAAATCAATGATACAGAAGATATAATAAGAATAAAAAGCGGTGAAAACACTCTTATTAATATAAAGAGAAATTATATTGTAACCAAATTAGAAAAACCATCAGAAGAACCGGAAAAAAAATAAATGTCCGAAATTCGTAGAGATCCAATTACAAACAGATGGATTATAACACTTGATGATAAATATTTTAATCCTTCATCTGTTTCATCAATACCTGTTGATTTACCACAGGTTGATAAGAATTGTCCTTTCTGTCCAGGTAATGATTCAAAAATCAATAAAGTGATTTTTGAGTTAAAAGATAAAAATGATGGCTGGAAAATAAAAGTTATACCAAACAACAGACCATATTTAATGGTTGAGAAGCAATTAAAAAAACAAGGTAGAGGAATTTTTGATGTTATAAGTGGAACAGGGGCAAATGAGGTAATAATTGAAAATCCATTACATAATATTGACATTGATAAACTTGATATACAATCAATTTCTGACATTATAAAAACTTATATTAACAGGACGCTGGATTTGAAAAAGGATATTCGTTTTGAATATATTTTCATTTTTAGAAATAGAGGCCCAGATGCTGGTGGAACACTTTTTCATCCATATTCTCAATTAATAGCATTACCTGTTATTCCTAAAAGAATATCAGAGGAAACTGAATCGTCATTAAAATACTTTGAATTAAAAAACAGATGTATTTTTTGTGATATTATTGATAATGAACTTATGAACAATGAAAGAGTTGTAAAGGAGACTGAAAATTATGTTGTTATAACACCATTTGCATCACGGGTCGCTTTTGAATTATGCATACTTCCAAAATTTCATTCCTCACATTTTTATAATTTAAACGAATTACAAATATCAGAATTAAGTAATATTTTAAAAGATTCTATTTACAGGTTAAATAAATCTTTAAATAATCCATCATATAATTACATGATACACACCGCCCCAGTAAAATCAGAAGAAATCCCATATTATCACTGGCATATTGAAATAATGCCGCGTATAAAAAGAACAGAAGGATTTGAATGGGGAACAGGTTTTTACATAAATCCTACATTGCCGGAAGATGTGGCAGAATATTTACGAAAAATTTGATTATGTCATATTTGACTGAAAAACCATTTACAGTTACAGAGATAAATAATTTAATTAAAAATTTACTTGAAGAAAATTTACAGAAAGTTTGGGTAAAAGGAGAGATATCCAATCTTTCAATACCATCATCAGGTCATATTTATTTTACTTTAAAAGATGCTTTTAGCCAAATAAAAGTGGCATTTTTTAAATCCAGTAATAAATTGAGTAATTTACAACTTAAAGATGGTAAAGAAGTTATCGTCTATGGAAAAATATCAATCTATTCAAAACGAAGTGAATATCAGATAATAGCGGAAGAGATAAAAATATCAGGTGAGGGTGATTTATTACTTGAATTTGAAAGACTCAAAAAGAAATTATCTGAGGAAGGTTTATTTGATGAAAATAGAAAGCGTCCTATTCCACGTTTTCCAGAAAAAATAGGTATCATAACTAGTCCTACTGGAGCGGTTATAAAAGATATCATAAAAATAATAAATAGAAGATACAGAGCGGTTGAAATTATAATTTTTCCATCTATGGTTCAGGGAGATGAGGCATCTCAACAGTTAATCGAAGGAATTAAATTTTTTAATTCAAAAACAGATATTGATGTGATAATTATTGCTCGTGGAGGAGGCTCGATAGAGGATTTATGGCCATTTAATGATGAGAATCTTGCACGTGAAATATATGCATCAAAAATTCCAGTGATATCAGCAGTGGGACATGAAGTTGATTTTACAATTGCTGATTTTGTTGCAGATTTACGTGCTCCAACTCCATCTGCTGCTGCAGAGCTTGTTGTACCAGATACAGAGGAATTGTTAGATAAACTGGATAATTATAAAAAAATTTTATATACTGTTATTAATAATTTATTAGAAAATTATAATGAAAAGATAAAAGGATATGAAGCAAATAATGTTTTTAGAAAAATATTAAATTTTTATAATGAATATAATCAAATGCTTGATGATTATATATTAGAATTAAAAAAAACAATAAAAAATTTTTTAGAAAAAAAAGAAGAAAAAATAAAATTTATTACTGAAAAACTTATATTGCTTAATCCATATTCGATTCTTAAAAAAGGCTATTCTGTTGTATTTGATAATACAGGTAAAATAATAAAGTCATATGAAAATGTAAAAAAGGGTCAGGATATCAATATTAGATTATACAAAGGAAAATTAAAGGCTGATGTTACAAAAATTGAGCCATGAGGTGTTTTATGAAGGATAAAAAAGAAAATATTGAAAGTTTAATGAAACAGATTGAAAATATTATTGAGGAACTCGAAACAGGAGAACTTGACCTTGATGAATCAATAAAAAAATATGAAAATGGAATGCTTTTAATAGATAAATGTAAAAAAATACTAAAAGAAGCCAAATTAAAAATTGAGATACTCAAGAAAAAAGATAAAGACGAAGACGAGTACATTGAAAAGTATGAGAGAGAAGAAGAAAATGATATAGAAAATGATGATAAAGAACTTTTTTAATGAGATATTTTATGAATAGATTAATAATCAACTTGATAAAAAAAATAAATAAAAATTTATTTAAATATCTAAAATCAAAATTTGAATTTCCGCCGATTATTTATAAGGCTGTTAGATACAGTGTTTTTGCTGGCGGTAAAAGAATAAGACCTGTTTTATTATTGTTAACAGCAAAATCATGTGGACTTTCTTTTAAAAGTGTGATGCCAGTTGCATGTGGTATTGAAATGATACATACATATTCTTTAATACATGATGATTTACCAGCAATGGATGATGATGATTATAGAAGAGGGAAATTAACATCACATAAAAAATTCGGAGAGGCAATTGCCATTTTAGCAGGGGATGCTTTACTTACAAAAGCATTTGAAACAATTTGTTATTGTAGAAGTTTTTTTTCTCCAGATAAAATTATAAGTGTTATTAAATTAATTGCAGATGCAGCTGGTATAAATGGCATGGTGGGTGGGCAGGTGGCTGATATATTATTTGAAAATAAACCAATTTCAAAAAAAACACTTCAATTTATTCATTCACATAAAACAGGAGCATTGATTAAAGCATCCATATTATCAGGTGCAATTTTATCTGATGCAGTTGATGATAAAGAATTAAAATTATGGGATAAATTAGGTGAAATTGTTGGTATGATTTTTCAGATAACAGATGATATACTAGATATAACATCAACAACAAAAAAACTTGGAAAAACCGCAGGCAAAGATATAAAACAGAAAAAAGCAACTTTTCCAGCTGTTTATGGACTTGACAGATCAAAACAGATTGTATCAAATTTATTACTTGAAGCAAAAAAAATTTTATATAAAATAAAAAAGCCAACAGAAGATATTTTAAATTTGATTGAGTTTATAGCAAACAGAAAAAACTAAATTTCAAAGGTGATTTATGGATGATTTTTTAATTGTAATAAATAATATATGGAATACGTTGGTAATCATTGTTACACACAAAATTTTTTATATTACATTTTTTACATGGTTAATTGCTCAGACATTAAAAGTTTTGATTTTTTTTATAACTAAACATAAGTTTGATTTTAGATTATTTGTTGGGACAGGTGGTATGCCATCATCTCATACAGCTGCTGTTTCTGCAATTACAACAACCATAGGATTATATTCAGGTTGGGATAGTCCTATTTTTATGGTTTCTTTATGTTATGCATTAATAGTTATAAGTGATGCTATGGGGGTAAGAAGAGCAGCAGGTAAACAAGCAGTTGTGCTTAATAAAATGATGGATGAGATTGGACATGGTAAATTTAAATATGAAAAAAGATTAAAAGAACTTCTTGGACACACTCCCTTAGAAGCCTTTGCTGGAATATTGATAGGTATTATTTTTCCAATACTAATGTTTTAATTTAAAATCATGATTTATAAAATTCTTACTAAAATTACATCTCCAGATGATTTAAAGAAATTATCATTTGAACAGCTTGAAGTACTTGCTACTGAAATTAGAGATTATATAGTAAATGTAGTTTCAAAAACAGGCGGACATCTTGCTTCATCACTTGGGGCTGTTGAAATAACCCTTGCTCTTTATAAAGTTTTTAATCCACCATACGATAAGATTATATGGGATGTTGGACATCAAGCATATTGCCATAAAATAGTAACTGGCAGGATGAAGAAATTTAAAACTTTACGACAAAAAAATGGTATATCTGGTTTTTTAAAACCAACTGAAAGTAAATATGATATTTTTGGAGCAGGACATTCTTCTACATCCATATCAGCTGCTCTTGGTTTTGCCAAAGCACGGGATTTAAATAAAGAAAGATATGAAGTTGTTGCTGTTATTGGTGATGCATCTTTGGCAAATGGTATGGCTCTTGAAGCTATAAATCACTTAGGACATGATAAAACTAAAATGTTAATAGTTGTTATTGATAATGAAATGTCAATTTCTCCAACTGTAGGAGCTCTTGCAGAATATTTTAATAGATTGATGAGCGGTGGATTCATTAATAAATTGAGAAATACTATACAAGCCACATTACAAAAAATACCAGCTATAGGATATCCAACAACAAAGATTATAATGAGTTTAGAAGAAGGTATCAAATCTATTTTTTCCCCTGGTATTATTTTTGATGAACTTGGTATTCGTTATTTTGGACCTATAAATGGGCATAATATAAAATTACTTGTTGAAACATTAAAAAATATTAAAAACATAAATGGTCCAAAATTACTTCATATAGTAACAAAAAAGGGTAAAGGATACAAGCCTGCAGAAGAAAATCCAACTATGTTTCATGGTATAAGTTCATTTGATCCTGCAACAGGCATTCCTATATGTAAATCAATGAGTCCTACATATTCAAAAATTTTTTCTGATTCACTAATAAAACTAGCAGCAAAAGATAAAAAAATCATAGCAATTGTTGCAGCTATGATAGAAGGCACAAATTTATCTGTTTTTAAAGAAAAGTTTCCTGATAGATTTTTTGATGTAGGAATTGCAGAGGAGCATGCGGTTACTTTTGCAGCAGGACTTGCAAAAGCTGGTTTCAAACCTTTTGTTTGTATTTATTCTACCTTTTTACAACGTGGATTTGATCAGATTATACATGACGTAGGCATTCAAAAGTTACCTGTTGTGTTTGTCATGGATAGGGCAGGTTTAGTTGGAGAAGATGGTGCAACTCACCATGGTGTTTTTGATATAGCATTTATGAAAATGATACCAAATATGATTGTAATGGCTCCTTCTGATGCTAATGAATTACAGAAAATGGTTTCTTTTGCAGCTAATTATAAGAAAGGACCAGTTTCTATACGTTTTCCTAGAGGAGAGAGTTATTATTATCATTCCAATTTACAGATTAAACTCGGTAAGGCACGTATTATTAAAAAAGGAAATTCATTGACAATATTAAATTTCGGTGCACTTTTGCCGAAAATAATAAAAACTATTGAAAAAATAGGCGATAAGAATAAAATAGAAATAATTGATGTTAGATTTTTAAAGCCAATTGATGAAAAAACGATAATAAAATCTATAAAAAAGACAAAAAAGGTAATCACAATAGAAGAAGGAGTTATTCATGGCGGTTTTGGTGAGACAATTTTGCGAATAATATCAGAAAATAATTTAAAAAATATAAAAGTAAAGCAACTAGGTATTCCAGATAAATTCATTGAACATGGTACAGTAGAAGAATGTCGTGAAGAGGCTGGTCTAACTGAAAATAACTTTCTCAAACATATTAAAGAATTTTTAAAATTATAATAAAATAAAAAATGATTACAACATTAAAAATAAAAAATTATGCTTTAATACGAGATATAGAGATAAATTTTTCAAAAGGTTTAAATATTTTAACTGGTGAAACTGGAGCAGGTAAATCAATAATAATTGGTGCATTAAATATTGC
>JAOAAI010000202.1 GCA_026418955.1 Candidatus Goldiibacteriota bacterium
ACCCCATGCAAGAATAAAATTTCCAGCAGCATTGAATTTCTGTATCCTGTGATTTTTTGAATCAACTATATATATATTACCTTCTTTATCAACTGCCATATCCTTAGGAGTATTAAAAAAACCTTTATCAGACCCAGGAGCACCACCTGTTTCAAAAATATTCTGTGGTTCAGCTGATACTTGTCTTTCATTCCTTACATTTGCAGGTGTAAACATGATACCAATGGTAATCATGATAAGTATAAGCAAAGATAAAATAATTATCTTTTCTTGCTTTGACATCAAAGACAGATCTATCATGTATACCTCCTCTTTAAATATGGTCGTTAAAGATGTTCATCTAAAATGTTAAATAAAAATTTAATTTAAATATTTTTTTGTGATGAACATTTAGACCAAACATATTTTACATTATAAACAAACATCTTTTTATTGCTGCCAAAACTCTTTTAAATCCTTTCTTACATAAACAACAAAATCGTAAGAGCCCAAATCATTCCAGACATCTCTGTAAATAAATCTTCTCCATAACATATTTATTTTTTCACCGAGTGGAGCGCTCCAGAACTTACCCTCATCAGGTGCCCACCACTCACGTAATTTATATCTTTCATAATAATATTCATCTTTTAATAAATCAAAGACACGCTGATCATGTCCTCTGTTTGCTTCTTCTATTCCTGATAAAATAAGCGGTTTACCTTTTTCATATTCAGGTATATTTTTTGGTTGATATGCAATTCTGTTAAATTCCCTCAAATACCAGGCAAATGGCCATGTGCAATAATCTTCACATACGATTTCAAGATCATAAGGATTAAATTTTCTAAAAGATTCGCTATCCCATTTCTGAGATTTCATTGCTTTTGCAAATTTTTTAATCTTTTCAGTCACAAGTAACACATCTGGTGAAGATTGGACATATACAAGTGATTCTTTAGGATCTGCACCATAACCATAAAAACTCACATAAACTGCACCATGGAAAGAATTCATTGCAAGTAAAATAAAAGCTGTAATGCCAACTGTTCTTTTCCATCCCCAATCAATTCTTTCTATTAGTTCAGCAAAAAATTTTGCAGCTAAAAGATGCATCGGGATTAAAGGATGTAACATAAGCCATGGCATTCTTTCTCCTGCCCATGAATAAATAAGCATTGCCATAAACCACCAATATATACAAAATATATTAAAAAATGTTCTTTTTTCAGGTTTTATTAAATAATAAAAAGTTGCCACAAGCATAAAAACAACAGATAAAAGTTCATAAAAAGGAATGAGAAGTACATAAAAATATATAGGTTGACTGCCACGTTCAACGCCATGTTGACCTAGCCAATAAGTAATTGCATCTATATATCCGGCAGGAATACCCCTTAAATTCGCAAAAAATGACATTCCAGGTTCTTTGTTAAAAAATAAAATTGCATGAATAAAAAAGAAAACTAAAAAAGCATTGATAAAATCAGATTTACCTTTTCCTAACCACCATTCAATGGTTTTATATAAATTACCCTCTTGTTCAAATTTTTCTGGGATATGTCTTAAAGAGTATTCCCAAATCCATCTGCCAAAAAGAAAAGTAAAAAATATAAAACCAGTAATATATACAGTCTCCTTTGTCGCCCATGAAAGTGCAAGACCAATAGCAGCAATAAGAAGCCAGCTAAATTTTCTTGTATCAAAATAACGCAAAAGCCCAAGTACAAGTATTAAATTATTTCCAGCAAAAAATATATCTTCTCTAATAAACCTTGATTGATAGACAAAACCAGGAGATATTGCAAAAATAAAAGCAGCAAATAATGCACCAACTCTGCCTAAATATGGCTTAAACCACCACATGATAATAACACAGAGCATACCATAAATAGCTGGAGCAATTCTACAAGTATAATCTGACGTTCCAAAAAGATAATACATAAGTGCTGTTATATGATATTGAAAAGGACCGTGCATCATTGGATTGTATGAATATCCCTCGCCTTTAAATAATTTCCAAGAATAAAAAGCATGCATTGATTCATCGTGATGCAATGGTTTTGCACCTAAATCAAAAAATCTCAAACATACTGCCATAATAACAATTGCAATCCATATTATTATTTCCCAATTTATTACTATACCTTTTTGTAAAAAAGATATCTGTGTTGCTTCTTGCTCGTATATCTCTTTTTCTATTACTTCAACATGTTTTTCTTTTTTTTCTGATTTTTCTATTGGTTTTTGTGGTTCTACCTTTTTTTTCTCAATTGGTTTTTCTTGGGTCTTTTTTATCTGCTGTTTTACCTCTAATTTTGAACCACAAGTATCACAAAATTTATTAACTGTTGGATTATCTGCTCCACACTTTGGACATTTGATAACTTCTGACATTTTTTAATCCTCCTGTTTTAATCTCTCATTTTGTATATTACTGTGTCTATTTTATTTGTATAAATTATATCCATGAATTGAGAAAATTTTTCCAGCCCTTCCTTGGAACTTGCATATTTATCTTTCTCAAGCGAACCAACATAAACATATTGAACTTTGTATTTTTTAAGTAACTGTTTTGCCAATTCAATATCTGTTGTTGTATAAATGGTATCAACATCCGCTTGTCTTCTTCCAGCCTCATCCCAGGAACCTCGCCATTGCAATTCATGACCTGGCCATCCTAAAACAGTTGGAATACCTGTAAAGGAAGATATCCTACCATATTCTGAATATTGTGGACCATGCGCTTCTAGAATAACAGGATATCCTTTTATATTTTTTTTAAGCCACATAATTGCCTGCCAGTCACCAAGCGCTGACATTCTGCCTTTATATGATAAAGTTTTTAAAAAATCAGTTCCATCAAGTGTAAAATAACCTCTGAAACCACCAGTTTTCACGCTGGACGCCGCAAAAGGATAAAACATACCCATACCAATAAGGATCCACATTATTGAAAGCCATATATATCTTACATATTTTGGTTTAAAACTTAGATAAAAATGAGTCACCCAGAAAAATCCATATGCAGCTGCAACAGAAAACAATATCCATGTCTGATAATAAAATTTAAAAACAGTATTCATCCTTTCCAAATCAGAATGTCCACCACCACCATCATTAGCAAATGTATCAATTATGTGTAAAAATTCACATCCCAAAGATGCAAAAAGACCTGTAAAAATTAAAATTAAAACAAACTGATTTTCTTTCAACTCAACTCTTGTAATACTTAGTAAAAATACCACACAAATAACTAAAAATAAAACACCTGAAAATAATCCATTATGTGGTCCTTTATAAATAAATGTTTTATATACAATCATAGCAATGGCAATTATAACTGCAATAGTAGAATAAATGAGCACTTTATTATCTTTTGTATTAGCAGGATCAATTAAATATTTAAAAAAATTCAAAACCGTTTCATTCATTTTCTTTAGCGGTAATTCAATTCCACCAAGTAACAATTCATCACCACTTATCTGGTATCCACACTGGCCGCAGATTTTTTTGCCTTCTCTAATTTCATATGCACATCTGGGACAATAAAATTCTCTTTTTTTAACCTTTGTTCCTGCTATCCCTTGATATTTTAAAGCATATATCCAGTTAAAAATTCTAAATAAAATAAAAGAGAGTATTGGAAATAGCATTATGCCATATATGGTTAAATAATCTGTAATCTTTGTGTTAGCCTCCACAATGCCAACCCCTTTTACTTGTGATCTGAAAAATAATGAAAATGGTAAATACGCAATAATTGCAACACCGAGAATTATCCCAACTGTTATTAAAATATCCTTTATCCATATATTAAATTTCTCACCTGTTGAATATTTGTATGAAAGCATGCATAATAAAATTATAAAAAAATATGTAGGAAAATCCCAGCTGTTTAAAAACCATAATCCACCAAGTAAAAACCCAGTAAAAATAATAAAAATAATCTTAGAAATATCTTTTGTAAATATATTCTTATCCTCTTCTTTTATATATAAAATTCCAATATTTAAAGCAAGAAGAACAAACGGTATTGCCATTTGATGTGGATGCAAATCACCAAGAAGGAATGAAAAAAACGGAAATTCATTTATAGTAATATCATATCCTTTGTAATCTATTATTCTGGATGAATGCCACCAATTAAAATTATTAGTTGTCCATTTATTATTCATAACCTGAATAAAACCATCAAGATTTGAAATTAAAAGTAAAAACGCTGCAGCCAAAAAACCAATAAAATAATTTTTCGTAAGATTATAAAGTAACCCAACCATCGCAACAGCAGACATTGCAACAATATATGTTAAAGCAAGATTAAAACAGACACCATTGGGTAAATTAGTGAGTTTCATCA
>JAOAAI010000256.1 GCA_026418955.1 Candidatus Goldiibacteriota bacterium
ATGAATGACAGTAAAATTTTTTATTATATTTTCTATAGAATCATTACCATTAATGATATAAAAATTTGACACACCACATTCAGGTAATAATTTAAAATTTGTTCTGATACAATTTCCAGTTGAGTCAGTATTATATAAATATGCACTTTTTTTATCAAATAAAAAAGATTTTAGAATTCCATTTTCAATTACGTATTTATTTTTTCCAATTACTCCTTCTCCATCAATTGAAAAACTACCAATTTTATAATTAAGTAGAGCATCGTCTTTTATGGTGAGAATATCAGATGCTATTTTATCACCTGGTTTATATGAAGAAAGTAATGATTTGCCTTTTACAATATTATCACCTAAAAACATTTTTGATAATAAAGAAACTAAATCGCAAGCAATTTCGGATGGCAGTAAAATTTTATATTTACCTGATTTTATTTTTTTAGTATTTAAAAGATTTATTGCCTTTTTTGCACAGTCTTTACCTAATTTTTCTATATCTATTTCTTTTAAAAGAGAAGTAAATTCAAAACACTCAGCCATCTCTCTATTACTATTTTTTTCAGCAACCGCAGAAGTATAAATGAAAAATTTAGTTTTTTCATTATAAACTTGCAAGTTTTCACTATTTACATAATAAGTTTTTTCTAGTGTGTCAGTATAATTTGTATCTCTAACAGATTTAATCAAAGGATTTTCTTTTACACTTTTTTCAAGCAGCAGAGTCATATTTATTTTAGTTTCATCATTTATATTTTTATATGAATTATCAAAAGTTTCTGGTTGTCTTGCAATATTGATGTTATTAAATAGATATTTTTCATAGCCTTCTATAAATGTAGAATTTATTGCTTTTGAGATAGATTCATCTATTATGTTTTTTTCTTTTCCAGAGAAATAACAAAACCCCATTTTTCCATTTTTGATAACTCTAACATTACCATTTATAGTGTCTGATTTTGTAATTTTTTCAACTGCTGATTCATTTACAATGATTTCAGTTTTTATTATATTTTCAATATAAATATCGCCATATATATTTTTTTCTTTTAATCTTTTTTTTGCAATTTCAATTAATTCCTCCATTGGCTCCTCCTTGCAATTTGACATATGATACCTGCAGATAAAATAGCAGCTGTTTCTGCGCGAAGTGTAGTATCACCTAGGGATACAGGTATAAAACCATTTTTAATTAATTCGTCTACTTCACTATTTTCAAATCCACCTTCTGGACCTATAAAAAAGCAGATATTTTCTATTTCTTTGATATTTTTTATTTCATCTATTAAAAATTTTTTATCTTCTTTTTCCCATATTAAAAATTTTATACAGATTTTAGGTAACTTTTTTATAAGATCAGATATAGAAAAAATAATAGAAGAGATTTCTGGTTTTGTAATGCGTCCACATTGTTTAACTGCGGAGTAAATTATTTTTTCCCATCTTTTTATTTTATTTTCATGCTCTTTTATTTTTATAACACTTCTTTTTGTAACAATTGGTATTATTTCATTTACTCCAAGTTCTGTA
>JAOAAI010000261.1 GCA_026418955.1 Candidatus Goldiibacteriota bacterium
CCCCTAACTCTATACTCATCCTCCCAAACACCATCAACACCTGCCGGTGGAACCCTGCTAATATACCCTAATTCCTTAAGTAATTCAGCTGTACCATCAGTAGAACAATTGTCTATTATATATATACCATCTAATACCTTCGTTTGCTTTCTCAATGCTTCAAGGCATTCTATTAATAAATTCTTACGATTATATGTAACTACAATAGCACATACCCTTTTTTGAGAATTCATAAATAAACTATATGTTTTTATCTAAAAACTTTTATATATTTTATATAATTTAAACATATAATGTTAACAAAAAACCAAAAACTTATAGACAAGATAAAAAAATTATTACAAGTAAACGAAATTTATTTTTTTCAAAATCCATTGCTTATTAAAATAACCGCACTAACTGACAATATTGGAAATTTTATATTCAAAAAAAACAAAGAGGCAAATTTTGACAAAATATTAATCTCAAAT
Organism: Candidatus Goldiibacteriota bacterium; assembly: GCA_026418955.1. Classification (GTDB taxonomy): domain Bacteria; phylum Oederibacteriota; class PGYV01; order PGYV01; family DSYL01; genus DSYL01. The sequence continues at coordinate 471 of JAOAAI010000261.1, forward strand.
ATAGGACATTTAGGAGATTTATTGCTTAGCTTAAAATTCATCGAAATAATGAAAGAAAAATTTCCAAATTCAAAAATATATTTTTTATGCAACATTCAAGCAAAAAGTCTATTAATTAATAATCCGAATATTAATAAAATTATTACTTATAATCCTTTCTTTGTTAATGAAAATGAAAATTTTTTTAAAAAATTAGTATCACTAATAAAAACTATCTTTAAAATAAAAAAAACTAAAGCTGATATAGCATTTGATCTAAGGTCCTCTTTTCCAAATACCATACCTTTGTTAAAGCTAGGCGGAATTAAGTATATAGTAGGTTTTCCTACAGTAGGATTCGGATTTTTGTTAGATAAAAAAATAGCGTGGGATACTGAAAAACATGAAATTGAAAATATATTTAACTTGATAAGATGGAAATTTGATATTTGTGAGTTTTCTAAAGATAATAATTTAAATATATCCTATTTTGGTAAAGAATCTTCAGATATAAAAAAATTAATAGAAAAAATTAAAAATAACTATATCTTATGTAATATATTTTCGAGAAATACAAAAAAAATGATTAACTTAGATAGTTGGGAAAAAGTAATAAAATACTACAATAGAAAATATTATATCATTATTACAGGAAGCAAAGATGATAATTTGAAATTAGTTGAAAAGTTTATTAGATTGGATAAGGTTATAAATCTAACCGGCAGAACTACTATATCAGATTTAATATATATACTAAAAAATGCAAAATTTACAATAACTATAGATAGCTTTATAGGACAATTATGTAGTATACTAGATATTCCATCAGCAATTATATTTAAAGGATTTGTCAATATAAAAAGATTTGGACCCTTAGGAAAAAATTGTCATATTATATTAAGTAATGTCGAATGTTTACCATGTTATAATACTACTTTATATAAATCTTGTAATGCTCAAAAATGTGGAGATCTAGAATTACTTTCAGAAATTATAAAAATTAATCCATTAATATAAGAATTAAATATTTATATCAACATTAAAAACTTCTAAAGATCTTTTTATAGCATCATCCATATCATAATATCTGTATTCAGCAAGGCGCCCAACTAAAATTATTTGATTAAAATCTTTAATGAATTCTCTATACTTTAAATAAATATTTTTCGCTTCATCAGTAAAATATGGATAATAAGGAATATCACCAACTTTATACTTTCTTGGATATTCAAAAGCAACAGTTGTTTTTTCTGTATAGCTAGGATGTATATGTTTAAATTCAGTTATGCGAGTATAATTGAAATCATTTGGATAATTAACAATTGCCGCTTCCTGAAAAAAATTAACATCGAAAGTTTTAAATTCAAAATCAAGTGTTCTGTAAGGAAGCTCCCCATAAACATAATTACAAAGTTCATCAATCATACCTGTAAAAATAAATATACCATCAAACTTAATACCATTAAGATAAATCTCTTTTTTATCAAAATCTATCTTTATCAATTCTCTAAAATCTGTATTTAATTTAACCTCTATAAGCGAATTTGAAAGTAATTTTTTAAAAACAGATGTATAACCATCAATAGGTATAAATTGATACTTATCATGAAAATACCTATTATCATATCCAGTATATATTGGAACCCTTGCTGTAACAGAAGGATCAATCTCATGAGGTTTTTTTCCCCATTGCTTGGCAGTATAGTTTACAAAAATTTTTTCATACACCCATATAGCAAACTCTTTAACATATATATTGGAACTCTTCATCAAATCAAGCACTGGAACTTTTTTGTTTGGACCAAACTCATATAAAAGATTTTCTTTGAAAATTCTTGCTTTATCATCTTGGAATACTATATCAATTGTATTAAAGTTTACTGGAATTGGAATTTTCCTT
>JAOAAI010000262.1 GCA_026418955.1 Candidatus Goldiibacteriota bacterium
TAACTGCAGGTCCCTGGAAGAGTTATAAAGCATTTCAGGAATATATAACTGTTAAAAATAAAGCAAAACAGGCAGATGCAGACGGAGATACTTATACTGCAGTAACTAACTATTTAAAGGCAGCAGAAATTGCTTCAAAATTTGCTGATTATAATGTCCAGGCATGGCAATTAAATAACGCTGCTTATTCTTTAATTGCTCAGTTTAAAAAACTTGTTAATTATGATGAAAAATTGAAAAAACTGTCAGGGATGAATCCTGGTAAAGAAAAATTAGCATATCAAAAAGAACTGGCTGAGATATTTAATTTGCAGATGCCACTTCTTGAAGAGGCGCAAAGTATTTTAGAAAAAACAAAAAAACTTGGCGAAAATCTTGAGGCAAATGAGAAAATCAAGTCAAACATTGATTTCATCTCATGGGTAAAAGAATTTATAGCAACAAATCTAATGAATACAGAAGAAGAGAAGAAAGATATTTAATATAATATAACAAATTTACTGGATGTTCTTAATCTTCTAAATTTGTTATATTTATCATATTTTTCATATTTGGAAGATTTGATAGATTTGCAAATCTTGCAAATTTATATCATACATTTTATATATTATCTTATTGACACAATAAATCTTATTTAGTATCTTAATACCACACAAAAAAATTTTTGGAGATATAATGGATAATTTATTGAATATAATTATGCAGATTGCTGTTTTAGTTTTTGCTGTTGTTGTGCATGAGGTTTCTCATGGATATGTATCATATCTTCTCGGCGATCCGACAGCAAAAGAGCAGGGCAGGCTTACTTTTAATCCAATTTCACATCTTGATCCGTTTATGTCTGTTATTTTACCTGATTTTTTAATTTTTTCTGGCTCTCCTTTTGTTATAGGCGGAGCAAAGCCGGTTCCGATAAATCCGTTATTTTATAAAAATTATAAAAGAGGTTTAATGCTTGTGAGTATTGCAGGACCAGGCTCAAATTTTTTACTGGCAGCAATTACTATTGGATTGCTTGCGATTTCTGTAAGAATTCCATTTATAAATGTTCAAAATATGCCTGGTTTATTTTTATTTATTAAATATATGATAATTATCAATGTCATATTGTGTGTTTTCAATTTAATACCTATACCGCCACTTGATGGATCTAAAATAGTGATGGCTTTGTTACCTGATGATATGGCAATGAGGTATGAATCCATATCACCCTTTGGTATATTTATTATTATAATATTGTTAATGTTGAATATATTGGATTTGATATTTAGACCAGTTTTTATTTTTTTGCAGTATATTATTAATCTTGTGACATGAGTTGTAATTTAATATAATTATTGAAATTAAAATATTATTACTGTAAATTATGTAATAATTACTCTTGATTTCCCTTTTTAGAAAGAGGGAGTAGAAAAGATTTTCTACCTTTGTTAAAATTTTGATTGACAAGAAAATTTCCTTTATTTATAGAAACAAAATACAAAATTTAAAGATTTGAAATTTTTAAATTTGAAATGAAATATCGGAGGATTCAATGCAAATTGTTTTAAGCGGAATGAGACCCACTGGTAAACTACATCTCGGACATTTAGAGGGTGTTTTAAAAAGTTATGTTGAAATGCAAGATAAATACAAAGCATTTTATATGGTGGCTGACTGGCATGCTTTGACCACAAATTATGAAAAACCTGAGGATGTTTCGGAAAATATTAAAGAGATGTATAAAGATTGGTTGAGCGTGGGTATAGATCCATTAAAAGCCACGATGTTTGTTCAGTCAGCTGTGAAGGGTCATGCGGAATTATATCTTTTACTGGGAATGCTCACTCCTATTCCTTGGCTTGAGCGCAATCCAACTTATAAAGACATGAAAAAAGAATTAAAGGATAGAGATTTGTCAACATATGGTTTTTTGGGATATCCAGTATTGCAGGCAGCTGATATTTTGATTTATAATGCAGACAAAGTTCCAATAGGCGAGGATCAGAGGCCACATTTGGAACTCGCACGTGAAATAGCAAGACGGTTTAATTATCTTTATGGAAAATTTTTTAAAGAGCCACAAGAAATTTTGACTGAAATGCCAAAACTGCCTGGAATTGATGGGAGGAAGATGTCAAAGAGTTATAATAATGCGATATTTCTATCCGACCCTGCTAATGTTGTAACTGAAAAGGTAAGACAGATGTTTACGGATCCTAAAAAGATAAGAAAAAATGACAAGGGACATCCAGATAATTGTGTTGTATGTGCTTTTCATAAAGTTTATAATTTAGCATCACATCAAATGATTATTGAGGAATGTAAAAAAGGTTTGCGAGGATGTGTAGATTGCAAAATAGAGCTAGCCAAAAAATTAAATGAAAGACTAGAACCAATAAGACAAAAGAGAGCAGAGATAGAAAAAAACCCTGATTATATTATGGATGTGATGAATAAAGGCAATAAAGATGCTTTAGCCGCTGCTGAGGCGACTATGAGAGAAGTAAGAAAACTTATGAAATTAATTCAGTGAGTGTATCATGCAGGAGAATTATCAGTTAAAATTAGCTGTTTTTGAAGGACCTTTTGATTTACTTTTATATTTAATTAAAAAGAATCAGATTGATATATATGATATACCCATTGCAACAATTACAGAGGAATATCTTTCCTATATTGAAATGTTGGAGAGGCTGAATTTAAATGTTGCCAGTGAATTCATAGTTATAGCCGCAACACTAATTTATATAAAATCAAAAATGTTGTTGCCAAAAGATGAAATCATAGAG
>JAOAAI010000012.1 GCA_026418955.1 Candidatus Goldiibacteriota bacterium
TATTGGTTTGGTTATAGCATTTTTTTTAAGCCCTGTTATTGCTTTTATTATATTTTTATCCATCTGAGTTGTATCAACCCACCCTAAATCAACACATTTAACTCCATCAACTAATTTTAACTCTTCCATAACTTTTTCAAAACTCTTGCCTGATATTATTGATTTATATATATCATCCGCATATTTCTTTACATCCTCTTTATTGTTCTTTTCAAAAAATATTTGTTTTAAATTCAATTCATCATTCACTTTAAATTGTTCTTTATTACTGTTATAATAATTTTCAATCTCTTCATCAGAAACAATTGACTTTGATATAAATTCCTGTTGTTTTTTTTGTCTAACTTTAGAAAAAATAAGGTTATCCCTGACTTGGGCTTCTATTTTCATTCTGAAATCAGCATATGATAATCCTTCTTTTGCAAGAGCTTCTTCAAACTCCGCTTCATTTGCAAATTTTTTTCTCAATGAATCTATGAATTCATTAACACGATCTGCAACAGCCTCATCACTTATATTTATATTTTCATCTTTTGCCATGGTTATTATCAATTTTTGATCTATTAAATTATTAAGGACATCTTTTTTTAATTTATTCAAATCAACACTTTTACCTGAGAGTTTTGCTTGAGCAGATAAAAGTTCTACGGTTTCATTTAACTCGCTTTCTAATATTATTTCATTATTGACCTTTACATATATTCTATCCATTTGTTTTGAATAAAGCATAAACGTAAAAAAAAGTAAAAATAAAATAGCAAATATCCTTTTCATCCTTTGACCTCCTGAATCAGCAGTTTAATATTATCATAAAAAATTTCTATTTTTGAATTTTTTCTAATCTCCTCAAGCCATGTTTCAATATACTCATCTTTTTTCAGTTCAAAATATTTTTTATACACCTCGTCTCTAACTTCTTCAAACTTTGGAGTTCTTGCTTCTATTATATCCTCACATTTAAATATATGCCACCCATAGGGTGATTTTACAATACCACTTACATCTCCTTTTTTCATATTAAAAACAACATCGGTGATAAATGAAGGCAGATCATTTTTCCCAAAATACCCGAGATCGCCACCTGATTCAGATTCTGATGTAGTTGAATACTTTCTGGCAAGATCTGCAAAATCCTGTCCCTGCCTCACATAGCCGATAACCTCTTTTGCCTTTTCCTCATCGTTTAATACTATCTGTCGAGCTTTTATCTTTTTAGGGCTTCTGAACTCAAGTATATTTGTCCAGAAATAATCTTTTAAATCTGATTCCTTTATCTCTATTTTTTCTTTCATTATGTTATTCAATATTTTTTTTCTAATAATTTTCTCTTTTATATCCTTTATCCAAATATCATATTTTATTCCACAATTTTTTAATTCTTTTTTTATTTCTTTTTCAGAAAAATTCGGCACAAAGTTTTCAATCTCACTTTCAAATTCTTCTTCTGTTATTTTTATTTTATTTTTGTTAGCCTGTTTTAAAATCAAATAATCATTTATGAGTAGATTGATAAAATTCTTTGCATCTTCTTCATTGTTTATCTTAATACCATATAAAATGGATTTATAAATAAATTCTTTTTTGTATATATGGTGATCATCTACTGTTGCTAGTAATTCTTTTTTATCAGTGCCACAGGAAAAAATAAAAAGTGATATAATTAACAACAAAAAAAAATTTTTTAGATAATCTATTTTTATCAACATCACATTAATATTTATTTATTCTTTCCAGTATCAGGATTTATATTTTTTTGAATCTCTGGAATTCCAATCACAGGGACTGAAGAACCTAGCAATTCTTCATTTATAGTGATTTTTGCTTCACTTTTCAATGATTCTATCCATTTTTGTCTTACAACTGTTTTTTTTATATCTTCTTTTAAATTTGCATAACTTTCTATTTTAACGTTAGGATTAGATTGTTTCATCATATTAGCATATTGGTCATAAAATTTAATTAATTCTTTTTCATCAACCTTTACATCTTTAAAATTTTTATTATCTAGCAATTCTTTTAAAATAACTTCCCTTTTAGCAATTTTAGCAGCATTTGCTTTTTGTCTCTTTGAAGCATATATTTGTGCTTCTGCATCTGCTTTGATTTGGAGTTCTTTCTCTTTTATAGTTCTCTGTATTTCAGGATCATCTAAAAGTCCATCCTTCTGGGCACTCTGTAACAATAATTCTGTAATTATCAAGTTTTCAAGTATTCTTCTTTTCATATCTGGAGACTGCGCCATCATTCTAAACTCAACTGGTAAATTATCAATTTCATCATTTAAATCAGAAACACTTATAACCTTGCCATTAACATTTGCAATCGGCCTGCTATCATCATTACATCCGTTTATTAAAATAAATAAAAAAACAACAATAAATAGATTAAAAATTTTCTTCACCCTTTTTTCTCCTTTTCTGCCATTTTATTATGGCTTATTTTTTAGACACTAAATAATTATTTAAAGTTTCTCAATTAATCTACTTATTACACATAGGATTGTATTTGTATATAAGATGTCTTTTAATTAATTCTTTTTTCTTTGGCATAAGTCCTGGTGTGGGACAGAAACCAATATATAAATTTTCTTCTCCACCACCCTTTTCTGACCAGCAAGAGTATTTTTTATGTTCTTTAGGAAAGCCTGGTGTTTCTTCAATTTCTTTTGTATCACCAATATACAATACGCCATAATCAGCAACTTTTTTGTCTGGATATTTTAAATAAAATATAGCAAACAAGCCATCAACATCTGTTTGTTTATAATCAACCAAAGATGTCGGGCCATTAAAAATATATCCAGATAAAATCAAACTCATATTCTACTCCTGTAACTCTTAATATATAAATTGAAAATAATATATCAAATAAAAATTTAAAAGTCAAATCAGAAAATTTGTGTTGCTTTTAAAACATCAGTATATTATATTTTAACCATGAATAAAGAAAAATTAAGAAAGAAAATATTAAATAAACGCAATAATATTTCAAATAGATTTTGTATTGTTAATTCAAATAAAATATTTAATAATTTTAAAATAAATATTTTTCCTTCTTTAAAAAAAGGCAAAATAATAATATATAATTCTTTTAAGAACGAAGTTAAAACAGAAAAAATCATTGATTTCTTATTAAATAAGGGTTTTGAAATATACAATCCATGTATAATAGACAAAAAAATTATACCATGTAAATTTTTTTCTCATAAAAAACTATCTATTGGTCCTTATAAAATAATGGAACCAGTAAAAAAATATAAACTAAAAACAATGAAAAATGTAATCGCTGTAATTGTACCAGGTATTGTATTTGATAAAAATGGTAATCGTATAGGATTTGGTAAAGGATATTTTGACAGATTTTTATGTAAAATAAATAAAAATATCTTAAAAATAGCACTTGCATATTCATTTCAGGTATTAAAGAAAATTCCATATACAAAAAAGGATGTAAAAATGGATATAATAATTACAGAAAAGGAAATAATTTATGTTAAAAAAAAGAAAAAAAATTTATGATGGTAGAATAATTAAATTATATAAAGATACAATAAATATTAATAATAGAACTTTTATAAGAGACATAATTGTTCATCCAGGTTCTGTTGTTTTAATACCTTTATTAAATAAAAAAACAAAGGAAATTATTTTAATTAAACAATTTAGATATGCAATAGGAAAATATATTTTTGAATTGCCTGCAGGCACACTTGAAAAAAATGAAAATCCCTTATCTTGTGCCAGACGAGAATTAAAAGAAGAAACTGGATACATAGCAAAAAAAATAAAAAAAATAACTGAAATTTATCCATCCCCAGGTATTATGACTGAAAAAATGCATATTTTTATAGCAACAGATTTAATAAAATCACAACAAGAGTTGGATATTGATGAAAATATTTCTATAAAAAAAATAAAACTTGATGAAGCAATAAGAATGATAAAAAAAGGAAAAATAACTGATGCAAAAACAATAGTTGGTTTACTTTTATTAAAAAATTTTAATTAAATATTTTTTCCAATATTTATCTATTGTATTTTTATCTTTTTTTAAATATTTATCTATTACTCCTATTA
>JAOAAI010000046.1 GCA_026418955.1 Candidatus Goldiibacteriota bacterium
GTTATATCTTTTTTACCAATATCTGTTGAATCTAAATTTTTTAAATTCCATTCTAGCCCAGCAAGTAGTGAAAGCCAATTACCTTCTTCGTATATTCCTAACAAAGAAGCCTGATACTCTTTTTTAATATGTCTTGAATAAATTGGGTAATATATGTCTGGATTATCATAAATTAAATCAGATGATCTTAAAAATCCATTTATTTTTAAAATTACAAAATCCAGATTAATAACATCAGTAATACCCAAAGAAAAATCCTCATCATACTGTCTTGCAATAGATGGACCGAAATCACTAAAAGGAATACCCATTTTTCTTTTAAAATAATATCCAGTTAAAATAGCATTTATTAAACCTTTATTTGAAAATGATACTTTTATATTAGCGCTTTTCTTATCAACATCAGAATTTGGAAAATAATCACCTTTTTTCTCTTCTGTATAACCTATAACATAATCAACATTAAAAATTTTCGCATTAGAAGATATAAAATACTTTTTTAAATCCGCCGTTCCATAAATACCAGATGCTTTCAAATAATATTTTTTTTCATCACCTGTTATTATATTTATTACGCCAGAGGCTGCATCAGTGCCATATATACTTGACATACCTCTTTTTATTACTTCAATTTTATCTATATTCAAATTTGAAATTTTACTTAAATCAACACCACCTGTCATAAAATCATTCAAAGGAATACCATCAAGCAATAATAATGTATATTTTGTCCCAGTTCCCCTCAAATAAATGGTTGCAAGAGAATCGTTCGCTCCCCTCTCATTTATAAATATACCAGGCAAATTATCAATTATATCCTTTATTTTATCTTCACCGTATAACTTTTCATTTTCTGTTTTTATTATTTGCACATCTCTAGGGACAATTGATATTAACTCCGGTATATTTCTAGCTGTTATAACTATATCACCTATATCCACTTTTTTTCCAGTAGTTTCTTTTTTTATTTCTTGTTCCTGCGATAAAAATTCTCTACCTGGTATATCAAACCATTTTTCAGTGTTCTGAGCTATACAGATTTCCATGGGTATAATAATAAAAATTAACGCAAAAATCAAACCTATAAAAATAAATCTTTTCATAATTAAACCTCCTTTTCAGGTATAAAAAAAACATTTGGTTTCTTTGTAATTTTGTTTTCGCAAACAAAAAAATTCTTAATTTCAAATACCTCTCTTAAACTTTCTTCATTCAGTACATTATTTACGGGTCCATCTTTTATCACCTTCCCTTCTTTTATAAAAATTATTCTATTTAAATACTCTGAAACAAGATTAATATCATGGGAAATTAATATGATAGTTTTTCCAGTTTTTTTTAATTCTATGATTTTATTCATAAAAATTATTTTATGATTCAAGTCTAGATTGCTTGTTGGTTCATCCATGAGTATTATTTCAGTCTCCTGCGCAAGTGCACGCGCTATCAGAGTTAAACGTCTTTCCCCACCACTTAAATTTAAAAATCTTTTTTTTACAATTTTATCTAAACCTAGCATATCAATTACTTTTTTTATTATCTTCTTATCATGAGATTTTAAAATACCCATACTATTAATATATGGCCTTCGTCCCATTGCAACTATTTCTTCAACAGTAAAATCAAAAACATAATTATCCATCTGCGGTATATATGATATCAACTTGGCAAGATCGATGTTTGAATATTTTTGAATTTGTTTACCATAAATTAAAATATCTCCCGAAAATTCATTTATTAAACCACATATAATCTTTAACAAGGTTGTCTTCCCTGCTCCATTGGGGCCAATTAAACCAACAGTTTCTCCATTACAAACAGTAAAAGTTATATTATTTAAACAATTATTTAAAGATTCAGGATATTTATATTGAATATTTAAAAGTTTTAAAATTTCCATTATTTTCACCTATTTACGAGTTATTAAAAGTGCCACAAAAACAGGCGCTCCAAACAACCCAGTTATAATACCAACTGGAATTTCTGCTGGAGCAAATGCTACTCTTGCTATCGTATCGCATATAAGTAAAAAGATAGAGCCAGTTAAAAAAGAAAAAGGTATCAACATACGTAAATCAGGCCCAATAAAAAATCTAACAATATGTGGGACAACTAAACCAACAAAACCAATTACTCCACTTAAAGACACAGAAAGTCCAGTTAAAATTCCAGAAGAAATAAAATAAAATGTTTTTATAAATTCAGTTTTAACTCCTGATACTTTTGCCTCATCTTCATCAAGAGATAAAATATTTAAATCATTTGAAAAATATATACAAAAAATGATAATAATGAGTGAAATTATATAAGATATTTTAAGTAAAAATATATCAGTAATTGAAAGATCGCCCATAAGCCAGAAAATTACTTTTACCATATCTCTGTTAAAAAATGCACTTAAAAACATTATTAACGATGATAGAAAAGAACCAGTCATAACTCCTATTAAAAGAAGATTATATAAATTTAAATTATTATTTTTAACTGATAACCGGTAAACAAATAAAATGGTAAAAACTGCTCCAAAAATAGCAAATAATGTAATTGAATAAAATTTAAAAATAATGGCTATTGTAGCCCCAAATGCAGCTCCAGAAGAAACTCCAGTAATAAAAGGATCAACAAGTGGATTTTTAAAAATTGCTTGAAGCATTGCACCAGTAACAGCAAGAGTTCCACCTATTAAAATTGCAAGAAATATTCTTGGTAGACGTATTTTAAAAATTATTAAACCACTATCTGTCTCTTCTTTTTTAATATTAAAAAATATAGAAAACAATTCATTTAAAGATGTTTTCACGCTACCACTAATTAAAGAAATTACAATTACAACAAACAATAATATCAGTAAAATAATAATAAAAATATTTCTTTTCATTTTTTAACCTTCTTTATAATATTTAAAATAATATCAATAGCCTCAATAATCCTAGGTCCTGTTCTAAAAAATATATCCTGGTCCCGTTCAGATAAAATAAAAATATTATCATTTTTTCCAGCTAAAGTATTTTTAAATCTTGGTTTTTCTTTGAAATTTTTTCCTGGTTTATAAAGAAGGATTATTATATCTGGATTTTTCTTTATTACAATTTCATCTGATATTTTAGGATATTCTTGTTTTGTATCTGCTAAAATATTTTCAGCACCTGCTCTTTTTATTATATCATTTAAAAATGAAGTGCCTCCAACAGATATTATTGGTTCATCCCATATTTCCATATATATTTTAATATTTAATTTTGAATTAAATTTTACTTTTGCTTTAAAATCTTGTATTTTTTTAAAACAATTTTTACAACCGGTAATAAAAGAAAGTAGATTCATATTTTCAATTATGCCTTCTATATCACGTGGATATAAAACAATTACAGGTATATTTAAATTCTCAAGATTTTTTATTGCTTTTTTCTGAATTCCACCGCCTGAAATTACTAAATCAGGTTTATTTTTCAATATTTTTTCAATATCTGGATTTAAAAACGTTCCTACTTTTTCTTTTTTCTCAACATCTTCTGGATAATTACAGTTTAATGATACTGCTTTTATTTTATCTTCTTGATTTAAAAAATAGAGCATTTCTGTATGCGCGGGAGATAAAGATACAATTGATGAAACTGGCAATTTTAATTCAATTTTTCTGCCAACATCATCTATGATAGTTTCTGCATAAATAAAACCAATATATAAAAATATGATTTTAAATATAAATAATTTTATCCTCATCAATAATCAATTCCTCGTCTTGCTTTAATATTTCTGTCATAAGGATGTTTTATTTTTTTCATGTCAGTAACTAAATCAGCATTATTCAATAATGTCCTTGGAGCGTATCTTCCTGTTATAATAATTTCAACATATTCAGGTCTATTTTTAATTTTTTTCAAAAAATCTTTTACTTTCATAGTTTTATACTTGAAATGATGAGTTAATTCATCAAGAATAACAACATCATATTTACCGGAATTTATATATTCAATGGCTTTATAAATATGTTTTTTTGAGTTAGATTTTAATTTATTTATATCAATTTTTTTATCAAAAATAGGACTAGGTTCATTAAATTTTATAAATTTGATATTATTAACTTTTTTCAGTATCTTTTCTTCACCACAAATATAATTTCCAAATTTTAAAAATTGAAAAAAAATAACTTTTTTTCCACAACCAGCTGCTCTTATTGCAGAACCTATTGCAGTAGTCGTTTTTCCTTTACCATCCCCTGTATATACCTGAATTAATCCTTTGTTCATCAATTTAAAAACTCCATTAAATTTATTAAAAATATAATCCTAATCTAAAATAAAAAATTTTTATATAATTGGTAAATGCTCTCCATACATGTTGCCACAAAAATAGATTAATCCTATAATAAAAATAATTTTGGTTATTTGCTATTTTTTAATTTATCATTATTAAAAAAGTAAAAAATTTTTATAAACAACTTGTTTGTTTAATTAAATTAATTAAAATATCAAACTCCTATAACATGTCTATGTATTTTTATTCTTTCTTTTTTAGGTAAATGAGCCATACTGTTTAATTTTAAAAGAAAAAATTTATCATATTTTTCATCATAATAAACTTCAGAAATAGATGCATTTAATATTCTTATTATTTTATAATCTCTTAAATTAAGTATCCGTGATATTATCTGCCTCACCACTCCTCCATGAGTTACAATGACTATATTTTTCCCCTTGTATTTCTTAATTATAAAATCAAAAAAATTATTTATTCTTCTAAAAAATTGATTATCTTTTTCTCCATCAAAATCTTTTTTATTGTGTCTTAATAACTCATAACTTTTACCTTCAAAACTGCCATAATTTCTTTCGCGTAATTTATCTGTTCGGATTATTTCTCTTTTATATTTTGTGATTTTTTTTATTATCTTTGCTGTCTCATAAGCTCTTTTTAAATCACTGGAAAAAATAACATCAAATTTTAAACTTTTTAATTCTAAAGCAATATATTTAGCTTGTCTCTTTCCATTCTTGTTTAACTTTGTATCTGTATGCCCCTGAAATAATAATTTATCATTCCAATCGGTCTCTCCGTGTCTTATAAGGTAAATTGTCATATATCATACTCCTTAAAACAAAAAACCCCGACGCGAGTCGGGGTTTTTGTATTTTATCTTCCCTTTTCGCGAAGGTACTTGCCTTTTTTATCAGTGGACCGGGCTACTTAAATAATTTAAGATTACCGTTGCGGAACAGCACCCTGAATCTCACAGGGATTTCCTCTGATAAAAAGGATAAATCTCTATGATTATTTAATTATTTAATTATTTAATTACTCTCCATCATCACCTATTGAATTTGATGGGCAAGAATTCATAGCGTCTTTTACTTGGCTTTCTTCCACATCATTTTCTGGTTGTTTATAAACATATGCATGTGTTCCATCACTATTCATTTTAAAATTTTCTGGCGCAGGGCTTTCACATACGCCACAGGCAATACACTGATCATCAACATAATATTTGCCAGGAACATTCTCACTTACTTTTGCATTTTTATTTGCCATTTTAAGCATTCCTCCTTAAAAGTATATTAATAATTAAGCAAATAAATTTAAAAAAGTATACAACATTTTTTTATTTCTGGCAAGCATTTTTGGAATAAAAGTTAAAATATAAATTTTTTGTTTGAAAATAGTCATAAAACAACTCAAAAGTAATTAAAATATATTAAAAATTATTTTTTACTAGATATTTTAAATCTTACATCTAACAGAGCATTTTCTCATACAGTTTTAATAATCAATTCCGATTCTAACACTTTTTTTATAAGTTTTTCATTTTGCCTTTAAAAATATTTTTCAAAATATTTACCGCTTCTTCACCAAGTTTGAGAATCGATTGTTTTATTGAGTTCAGTGGTGATTCTATAGCAGATGTCATTTCAATATCATCAAAACCAATGATTGCAAAATCGTCAGGAAATTTTATACCGTATGATTTTGCTTCATGTATGAATCCAATGGCAACCAAATCTCCTGCAACGCTAAAAATTCCATCTATTTTTTTATAAGTTCATAAATTAAATCAAAAGGATTTCTTCCATTTTCAATAGTTTGATATTTGACATATGTGGTGAAAATGTTGTTTAAATTTATATTTGTTTCTTTTAAATACTTTTTAAAACCATCTTTTATCTATAATAAGTGACTGAATTTTTTTCTTTAATCTGTGGATTAAATATGACAGCTATTTTTTCTTTTTATTTTTTTCAAGTAAATATAACCTGTTTTAAAATTATCCACACAGTTATACTATGATGACTCGGATAATCTCTTTTTATAAAAACAATTGATATTTTATATTTTTTGTATTTTTAAAAATTTAATATTGGAAAATGAGCTTATCACAATAGTTCCATCTGATTTACTTACTTTTAATATTTTTTCTATGGCTTTTCCTGTTTCTTCTGGAGTGATAGAATTCATAGAATAAATCTAAACTCTATGTTTTTACAATTCATTCTGTTTTCTATGCCACGCATAACTGTTGAAATAAAAGTGGAAACCTGCCCCCCACACTGCCTCCACATATTAAAGAAATTGTTCCTTTTTTTATTTTTTATCTTTCATTTTATACCCTATATATATTTTTTATAATTACGATATTGTATCAAAACAACACATCTGCCTTTGAAAAAGGACAGATGTTATTAAAAGCACACATTGAACATATATGGGTCTCTGGAGTCGCATCAAAATTTCCTTTTTTTATTTCTTCAGCTACTTCAAAAATTTTTTCAACATATCTTTCCAAAACATCCTTTCTTATTTTTTTAGTAACAAGAATTGTTGATTCAAGAAAATAAACTCCAACCTCATCAACAGGTCTACCAAATATTTTTTCATATGCAATAGCATATAATTTCAACTGATTAAAAACATTGGGTGAATCTATTTTTTTCTTGGCATCTTCATAAGAAATAACATCTGATGTCTTATAATCAATAATTATGGATTTTCCATCAATCTCATCTATTCTATCCCATCTGCCTGTGATGGTAAGATTTTCAGTTAATTTAAAATCAAAACTTTTTTCAATATACTTTGGAATAATTTTATTCTCTTTTTCTTTTAAATAAAATCTCTGTATATTTTCAAGTCCCTTTTCAAATCTAACTTTTTCATGCTGCCTAGAAATAAAACCTATCGGTTTCCATAACGATATAAATATATTTTTTAGTTCATCAAGAGATAGATCTCTTCCTTCCTGTCTTGCTTTAAAATATTCTGAAACAACCTTATGCATTGCCTGGCCATAAATTACCTCTGGTTGTTCTCTTATAGGCAATCTTAAAATATGAATCAATTTATATTTAAACGGACATGTTATATAATCATCTATCTGATAATTACTCAGAACAATATTATCAAGATTTAACCTGATATCTGAAAGTATCTGCTCTTTTTTTTCAAAATATTTTATTTTCTCCTCTGGTTTTTGTGTTTTTATAATTTTTTCTTCTGGTTCATTAAATCCAATCTCATTTAAAAAGATGCTTATTTTTTTATCCCCTGCGCCCTCGTACTGTCTTGATGCTGATAAATACAGTGCATCCTTGGCTCTAGTCATGGCAACATAAAACAATCTCCTCTCTTCTTCTTTTTGATATGTTTCTTCATCAACCAAATCATGCATAATCTGTTCGGGTAATGGTAAAGATGATAAAGCTCTTGTTTTACCTGGGAATTTATCCTGTATTAAAGCAACTATAAATACAACCGGAAATTCAAGACCTTTTGCTTTGTGAATTGTTGAAACCCAAACAGCATCTTCATCTATATTTTGAAATGTATCTGACAATGGTTTATCACCAGCTTTTTGACGCAAATCAATGTAATTTACAAAATTATATAATGTATCATAATCTTCATTTATTGAAAAATTCTTTACAATTTCAAAAAATTTGGATATATTTATAATTTTTTGATCCGCCTCAGGTGAGTTTTCTTTCATTAAATTTTCAAAAATCTTTTTCTTATTTATGAATTCAAACAAAATTTCACCTGCTGAAAAATCTTTTGCCACAAGTTTGCTATAATATTCTATATCTGCAACCAATTGATTTACTTTTTTTCTTTCTTTATCCTCTATTACAATTTCATTATATAAATCAATTCTTTTAAGTAAATCATAAACAGGAATTGAATAATCACGTGCTTTATTCATTAATTTTGACATTAAAAAAGGATCTATATTATAATATGGAGATATGGCAACATCAAACAATGGATTGAATTCATAAGGCATTGCAAGCATGCGACAAAAATTAATGAAAAATTGAACTTCCTTTTTATTATAAAGTCCTTCATCACCTGTAAAAATATATTTTATTCCACGTCTTTCAAAAGTTTTTAAAAACATTTTTGCATCATTCTTGGCACGGACAAGTACTGCAAAATCTTTTAATGTATATTTTTTCTCTTTTATTAAATGTTCAATTTCATTTGCAATAAAATCCGCTTCTTCTGAATAATTTGAAAAAATATTTATATTTATGGGTTTTAATCTATGCGATTGTTTGTATCTTGATTCAAGTTTTTTTTTCACACCAAGTTTTTTTTCTAATCTATCATTATTATTCTGAATAAGTTTATAAGCTGCATCAAGAATCATTTGAGTAGAACGATAATTGGTTTTCAACACAACAACTTCTGCATCTTTATAATACTCTTTGAAATTCATTATATTTGATATTGCAGCCCCCCTAAAACGATAAATCATCTGGTCATCATCGCCAACAGCGGTAATATTTCTATATTTATCTGCTATGAGTTTAATAAATTCAAATTGAGCATAATTTGTATCTTGAAATTCATCTATTAAAATATATCTGAATTTTTCTTGATATTTTGAAAGAACTGATTTTTTCTCCAAAAAAAGATAATATGGAACCATTATCAGATCACCATAATCAAGCAAATTTTTTTCTAATTTCAATGTTTCATATGTTTCATAAAAATGTGAAAGTTCTATATGTTTTTCTGCTAATTCTTTTTCTACGTCATTTTTGGCATTTTTAAGTAAATCTTCTGCATATCTTATATAAATATTCGGTTTTATCAAATTGTCTTTTAATTTAGAAATAAAATCCAAAATTTCTTTGATATACTTTGCAGGGTTATTCAAAGGTTTATATATTTTTAAATTAAATCTGTCAATATTCTGAACAACTAGTATCACTGCATCAATATCAGTTATGAGTTTCCAATCAGGCGCAATACGTAAATCTGCAAAGGAGTCATTAATTATTGAATGTCCAAATGAATGAAAAGTAGATATATGAGTATCTATCATTCCATATGGGACTAATTCATAAACTCTCTTTTCCATTTCATCAGCTGCTTTTTCAGAAAAGGTAAGGGCTAAAATTTGGGATGGTTCTACTATTTTTTCATTTATTAGATATGCTATTCGCTGAGTTATTACTCTTGTTTTACCTGTTCCTGCTCCAGCAACTACAAGTAAGGGACCATTTTTATGTTTTATAACTTTTTCCTGTTCTTCATCTTTATACCACTGCCTTATTTCTTCTGAAACAACTGGAATTTTTAATCCAGTTGCTTCGTCTGTTTTGTATCTTTTCTTTTTCATTTCAAACCTTCTTTATCAAACTTCTTTTTCATAACAAAAAATAAGCATAAATCATACCAATTATTTATTCTTTATTTTAAAATAAATTAATTATACATTTTTATATTTTGGTGTCAAGTTTGGATAGGGATGGCATTGGAAAAGTACAGGCACATGATGGTACAGCAAAAATAGTAAAATTAGGTATAATAAATAATAAAAGGATTGCCTACTTAAAGGCAATCCTTAAAAAAATAATAAAAAAG